>SCQL01000021.1 GCA_004299235.1 bacterium | reverse complement strand
TCGGGCGTCAAGCAAAGAAGGCTGTAAATCCCAAGAAACCTCTGCCCGCGGCGGCAGCGAGCTCGCGCCCCTCACCCTGACCCTCTCCCCGCAGGGGAGAGGGGCGATTTTTCCCCACCGGCCCCCCTTGGCGGCCTCCAAGCCCCAGCGCACGCCCCGTTCCCAGTTACTCTCCGCCCGGCACCCTTCCGCCGTGGAGGGCTAGCAGCCCAGAAGGCGGGCGATGAGCATGCGCTGGACCTCCGAAGTCCCCTCTCCGATCTCGTTGATCTTCACGTCCCGCCAGTAGCGAGCGACCGGGTAGTCCTCCATGAAGCCGTACCCGCCATGTATCTGCACCGCCTGGTCGGCCGCCCGCTTGGACGTCTCCGACGCGTAGAGCTTGCACATCGCGGCCAGCATGCGCGTCTGGTCTGTGCTCTCGGACCCAGCCTGCATGTACGCGGTCGCGGCTCGGTACACCATCGTGCGAGCGAGCTCCGTCTCCATCGCCATGTCCGCGAGCTTGAACTGGACCGCCTGGTGCTTGGAGATCGGCTTGCCGAACGTTCGCCGCTCCTTCGCATATGCGAGCGAGGCGTCGAGGCACGCCTGCGCGAGGCCCACCGACAGCGCCGCGATGGCGATGCGGCCGCCCATCAGCGTGTGGAGGAACTGCCGGTAACCACCGCCTCGCGCGCCCAGCAGGTTCTCGCCCGGCACGGTGCAGTCCTCGAAGCTGAGGGGATGAGTGTCGGACGAGTGCCACCCAAGCTTGCGATACGGCTCGCGGACGTGGTAGCCGGGGGCTCCGGTCGGAATCATGATGGCGCTGATCTCGGGGCGACCTCCGCTGCCCTTGCCCGTGAGCGCCGTCACCGTCACCCCGGCGGAGATGTCGGTCCCGCAGTTGGTGATGAACTGCTTGGCGCCGTTGATCACCCATTGGTCATCGCGAAGTTCCGCTCGCGTCCCGGTGGCGCCCGCATCGGAACCCGCCTCCGGTTCGGTCAGCCCGAAAGCCCAGAGCGTGCGCCCCGCGAGCAGGTCTGGCAACCACCGCTCCTTCTGCTCCTTGGTCCCGAACGCGTGGATCGGCGAGGCGCCGAGGCAGACCGCCGCCTCGAGCGTGATGCCGACGCCGGTGTCGGCGCGTGATATCTCTTCGATCGCCAGGCAGAGCGAGAGGAAGTCGCCGCCGGCGCCGCCAAACTCCAGGGGGAACGGCAGGCCGAACAGGCCGAGGTCGCCCATCTGGCGCACGATGTCGTAGCCGAATTTGTGTTCGCGGTCGAGCTCTTCGGCCGCGGGCGCGACCACCTCACGGGCGAAGTCCCTGCATGTGTCGCGAATCGCCCGCTGCTCAGTGGTCAGTTCGAAATCCATCGCCGCAATCGTTGCACGAGCGGGCCTGTCGACGGATGGCATCCGGCCCCGTGGCCGGCACGACCCAGGCGCAAGACGCGTACGCCGAGGCGCCTGACCAGAACCGGCGGATCACATCCGTCCGGGCTCAGCCGGCAAAGACTAATTGCCGAGGACGAAGACCTTGAGCGCCCAGCTCAGCGTGACCGCGCTCACGACCCCGAGCGGCAGCAGCCGCCGTTGCGTGCGCGTGAGACGCGGCACCCACGTTCGCCCGCTCAACGCGCCCGCCGCGAGCCCGGCGACGCCGGCGACCGTCCCCGCGAAAAGCGCGGGACCGAGCGGGTAGAGCCTCACGGCGTCCGAGATGTCGCCCTGCCACATGTACGCGAACGACCGTGTGCCGCCGCAGAAGGGACAGGGATGCCCGGTGAGGTAGTAGAACGGACACGGCGGGACGGTCAGGTGAGCCGCCTGCAGGACCCAGAAGACTCGCGTGTAGACGAGCCACAGCACCAGTCCACCCAGCAGCGAGAGGTCGCGCGCGCGGTCGCCAGGCCGCGCCCTGGCGAGGGAGATCGGCAACGCCATGTGAGGCGAGTCTACCGCCGGCTAGCGCAGAAGTCCGACGAGCTCGTCAGTGGTTTCGGCGACCGCCACGCCGGCCCTGCGAAAAGCCTCCTCTTTGCTCTTGGCCGTGCCTCGATTGCCGGAGATGATCGCGCCCGCATGGCCCATGCGCTTGCCCTCGGGCGCCGTCCGCCCCGAGATGAAGGCCACGGTCTTGAGCCGGCTGCCGCGAGCCAGCAGCTCCGCGGCGTGCTCCTCGTCGCTGCCGCCGATCTCGCCGATCACCACCAGGTGGGTGGTCGCGGGATCTTGCTCAAACAGCTCGACCACGTCGCGGAAGGTCAGCCCCAGAACCGGGTCCCCGCCGATGCCGACGATGGTCGACTGGCCGAGTCCGGCCGCGGAAAGCGCCGATGCGACCTCGTAGGTCAGCGTGCCGCTGCGCGACACGAGCCCGACCGGGCCGGATCTGGTGATGCGCTGCGGGATGATGCCGATCTTCGCGGCGCCAGGGGTGATGAGGCCTGGGCAGTTGGGGCCGATGAGCCGCGCGGCCGGATAGCCTCGAAGGTAGTCCTTGACCTTGATCATTTCCTGGATCGGGATGCCCTCGGTGATGCACACGATGAGCGTCACTCCGGCGGACGCGGCCTCCATGATCGCGTCGGCGGCAAAAGGCGGCGGGACGAAGATGCCCGACGCCGTGGCGCCCGTCGCCTCGACGGCGTCGGCCACGGTGTTGAAGACGGGCACGCCGAGGTGAGTCGTCCCCCCCTTGCCCGGGCTCGTGCCGCCGACCAGCCGGGTGTGCATCGCCTGCATCTGCTCGGCATGGAACGTGCCTTCGCGGCCGGTGATGCCCTGGACGATCACCTTGGTGGAGGAGTCGAGAAGGATGCTCATGCGCTGACCCTGGTCAGCTCGACGATCTTCTGGGCCGCCTCCCAGGCGCTGGCGCCCGGCTCGATGCCGTTCTGCTTCAGGATCTGCCGCCCTTCCTCCTCGCGCGTCCCGCTCATCCGGACGACCAGGGGCAGCTTCATCTTCAGGTTGTCGCGAGCGGCGACCAGGCCCTTGGCCACCTCGTCGCCACGGGTGATGCCTCCGAACACGTTCATCAGCACGCCCCTGACACGCGGGTTCATGAGGATCACGGCCAGCGCGTTCTCCACCACCTCAGCCTTCGCCCCGCCGCCGATGTCGCAGAAGTTGGCCGCGCGCCCACCGGCTCGCTGCACCAGGTCGAGCGTGCCCATGCACAGGCCCGCGCCGTTGCCGATGATGCCGATCTCGCCGTCCAGCGAGACGTACGTCAGGGCACGCTTCTTGGCCTCGACCTCGTACCGGTCGCCCTCGAGCAACGCGCCGTATCGCGCCTCGAGGTCTCGATGCCGCCAGGACGCGTTCTCGTCCGTTTCCAGCTTGGCGTCCCCGGCGATCACCTCTCCCTTCTTCGTGACGACCAGGGGATTGATCTCCGCGGTCACGGCGTCGAGCTCGGGGATCGCGCGGTACAGCTTCTTGATGAGCGAGGTCAGCGGCCGCGCCAGCTCCCCGAGACCGGCCTCGAAGACGAGCCGGGTGAGTTCGAAGTCGAGCGGGCCGCGCCAGGGGTTGGGGTAGAGACGCGCGATCGACTCCGGCGCTTCCTCGGCCACCTGCTCGATGTCCATGCCGCCTTTGGCGGACAGCATCAGGATGTTGGCGCGGGCGTCCCGGTCGACGGTGAAGCCGAGGTACACCTCGCGCTCGATCTCCAGGGCCGCTTCGCAATAGACCAGCGGCACCTTGAAGCCCTTGATGTCCATGCCGATGATCTGAGCCGCCGCCTGCCGCGCTTCGCCGGGCGACTTGGCGAGCTTGATGCCGCCGGCCTTGCCACGCCCGCCGACCGGGACCTGGGCCTTGACGGCCACGGGGCCGAGCTCTGAGCAGGCGGCCGCCGCCTCGTCGGGCGTGTGCGCGACTCTCCCGGGAGGGATCGGGATGCCAAGCGAGGCCAGGACCTCTTTGGCTTGATACTCGAGGAGCTTCAAATCAGGCCGCGGCGCTCATGCGGAAGCGGTCGTCTGAGGTCCGGCGTCCTCGTAGGTCCTGTCGCGGCACCGCATAAGTCTAAGAAGCTACGGCATGCGGCTGCGCGGCAGGCGGGCGGGGCGCCCCCTCACAACGGCATGTTGCCGTGCCAGTTGGGGCTGCGCCGGCGCTCTTTGCGCAGCGCGATCCTCAGCGCGCGGATCAGCTCGCCGCGCGTGCGGCCCGGCTCGATGACGTCGTCGATGTACCCGCGCTCCGCCGCGATGTAGGGGTTGGCGAAACGTTCGGTGTACTCGCTCACCAGCTCGCGCCTGCGCGTCTTGGGGTCGGCCGCGGCCGCCAGCTCCCGATGGAAAACGATGTTCACCGCGCCCTCAGGCCCCATCACCGCGATCTCCGCCGTGGGCCAGGCGACGTTGAAATCAGCGCGGATGTGCTTGGAGCACATGACGCAGTACGCGCCGCCGTACGCCTTGCGCGTGATCACCGTCAGCTTGGGCACCGTGGCCTCGCTGAAGGCATACAAGAGCTTGGCGCCGTGGCGGATGATGCCGCCGTACTCCTGCGCGGTTCCCGGAAGAAATCCCGGCACGTCGACGAACGTGACGAGCGGGATGTTGAACGCGTCGCAGAAACGGACGAACCGCGCCGCCTTGACCGAGGCGTTGATGTCGAGCGCTCCCGCCATCACCTTGGGCTGATTGGCCACGACCCCGATCGGATGCCCGTCCAGGTGCGCAAACCCGACGACGATGTTCATGGCGTAGAACGGCTGCACCTCGAAGAAGTCGCCGCCGTCGACGACCATGCCGACGACGTTTTTGATGTCGTACGGCTCCTTCGGGTTGTCGGGGATCACAGTGGCGAGGCCCGGGGCCGCCCGTTCCGGGTCGTCGGTCGGCTGGAGGGTCGGTGGCTGCTGCTCGCAGCTCTGCGGGATGTACCTGAACAGCCGCCGCACCTGGGCGAAGCAGTCGTCCTCGGTTTCGGCCAGGAAGTGGGCGACGCCCGATTTGACGTTGTGGACCTCTGCCCCGCCGAGCGAGTCGAACGTCACCTCCTCGCCCGTGGTGACGCGGATGACCTCCGGACCGGTGATGAACATGTATCCGACCTCGTGGACCATGAACGTGAAGTCGGTGATCGCGGGCGAGTACACGGCGCCCCCGGTGCACGGGCCCAGGATCAGGCTCAGCTGCGGGATCACGCCGCTCGACTCGACGTTCCGCCAGAAGATCTCGGCATACCCGGCGAGCGAGACCACACCCTCCTGGATCCGAGCGCCCCCCGAGTCGTTGATCCCGATGATCGGGATCCGGTTGCGCATCGCCAGGTCCATCACCTTGATGACCTTCTCGGCGAACACCTCGCCGAGGGAGCCGCCGAACACCGAAGCGTCGTGGCTGAAGAGCATCACGTCACGGCCGTCGATCCTGGCCAGGCCCGTGACGACCCCATCGCCGGGGACGCGCTTGCTCTCGAGACCGAAGCCGCGAGCGCGATGCGTCGCGAACAGGTCGATCTCCTCGAAGGAGTTGCGATCGACCAGGCGCGCGATGCGCTCGCGCGCGGTGAGCTTGCCCTTGGCATGCTGGCGCCTGAACGCCTCCGCATCGCCGTGCCCGGCCTCGTACTGGCGCTGGCGCAGGTCGTTGAGCGGATCGACCTTGCGACCACGCGGCGTCGTCAACTGCGCTCCCTGGACACCCGGCGCGGCATCACTTCCTCCTTGCGGGCGCCGCCGGTCAGGCAGCCTCGCTGGGCCGGTACTCGCCGAACACGCCACGCAGCACGGCGCAGCACTCGCCGATCGTGACGTAGTCGGCCAGCGCGGCTTTGATCGGAGGCATCAGGTTGTCGGCCCCGCGGGCGGCACGCTCGAGGTCGGCAAGGCGGCGGTCGACCGCGGCCTGCGAGCGCTTGGCTCGCAAGCGCTTGAGGGCGCGAGCCTGGGCGACCTGATGACGCGGGCTGATCTTCATGATCTCGACCGCTGCTGAATCCGAGCTGGCGTAGCGGTTGACGCCGACCACCACCCGCTCGCCTGACTCGATCCGTCGCTGCAGCCTGTAGGCGCTGTCGGCGATGCGACGCTGCGTCCAGCCGCTCTCGATGCAGGCCACGGCTCCCCCGAGCTCGTCGACCTCGGCCATGATCGCGAGCGCCTCCTCCTCGACCCGGTCGGTGAGGTTCTCGACGTAATACGAGCCGCCCAGCGGATCCGCGACCAGCGGCACGGCGGTTTCATAACCGATCACCTGCTGCGTCCGCAGCGCCAGCTCCGCGGCGCTCTGCGACGGCAGGCCGAGCGCTTCGTCGTACCCGTTGGTGTGCAGCGATTGCGTGCCGCCGAGCACCGCGCTCATCGCCTCGAGAGCCGTCCGGACGACGTTGTTCAGCGGCTGCTGCGCGGTCAGCGTGACGCCCCCCGTCTGCGTGTGGAAGCGAAGCGCCTGCGCGCGCTCGTCGGCGGCGTGAAAGCGCTCGCGCATGATTCGCGCCCACATGCGGCGGGCGGCGCGAAACTTGGCCACCTCCTCGAAGAAGTCCATGTGCGCGGCGAAGAAGAACGAGAGGTGAGGCGCGAAGTCGTCGACCGCAAGGCCCGCGGCCTGTGCCGCCTCGACGTAGGCCGCGGCATGGCTGAGGGTGAGCGCGATCTCCTCCGCGGCGGTCGAGCCGGCCTCCCGGATGTGATACCCGGAGATCGAGATCGTGTTCCAGCTGGGCAGGTTGCGGCCGCAATAGGCGAACAGGTCGGTCACCAGCCGCATCGACGGCTGGGGCGGAAAGATGTACGTGCCGCGCGCGGCGTACTCCTTGAGGATGTCGTTCTGCACGGTGCCGGTGATCTTCTCCGGCGGGCATCCCTGCTTCTCCGCCACCAGCTGATAGAGCAGCAGGAGCATCGAGGCGGTGGCGTTGATGGTCATCGAGGTCGAGACCTTGTCGAGCGGTATGCCCTTGAGGAGGATCTCCATGTCCTCCAGCGAGTCGATCGCCACCCCCACCTTGCCGACCTCGCCATCGGCCATGGGATGGTCTGAGTCGTAGCCGATCTGGGTGGGCAGATCGAACGCCACCGAGAGCCCCGTCTGGCCCTGCTGCAAGAGAAACCGGTAGCGCTCGTTCGACTCGGCGGCAGTGCCGAAGCCGGCGTACTGGCGCATCGTCCAGAGCCGGCCGCGGTACATGTTCTTGTGGATGCCGCGCGTGAACGGAAAGGCCCCGGGCAGCGATTCTTCAGACCGCCGATCCTCGACCGAGTAGACCGGCTTGAGCGGCAGGCCGCTGTCGTTTCTAAGGAGGGGATCCCCGCTGTCGCGAATCATGTCTCGACGAGCTCCGTCAGGACCCCGCCCAGGCTCTTGGGATGCACGAACGCGATGCGCGACCCATGCATGCCCACTTGCGGCTCGGCGTCGATCAGCTCCAGGCCGGCGCCGCGGGCCTCCGCCAGCGCTCGCTCGATGTCCGCGACGCCGTAAGCGACGTGGTGCAGGCCGGGACCGCGCCTGGCCATGAACTTGCCCACGGGCGAATCCTCGCGCAGCGCCGCCATCAGCTCGACCTCACCGTCACCGACGCGCAGGAACGCCGCCTCCAGGCCCTCTTTCTCATTCGTTGCGCGATGCACGAGCTCGGCTCCAAACGCGCCGCGATAGAGCTGAATCGCCGCGTCGAGGTCGGCCACCGCCACGCCCACGTGGTGGATGCGGTTCAGCACGGACATATTGTCGGCCCAGCGTCCTTCTCGAAGCCGCGGCGGAAAATCGCGGGCTGGGCCGCCGCCGCCTTTACCCTTCGTCCGGCCATTCGACCGCGACTCGCGTCGTGCACTCGGTCATCTCCTGGGAGGCCTTGGTGTAGCGCACGATGGTCGGCAGATCGCCCTTCAGCTTGAGCTTGCCTTGGAGCATGCCCCGGGTCGCGTCCAATTGCTTGGTCGCGACCTGCTTCCAGCGCGAGTACGGAGCGGTGATCACGAAATCGCACCTCTGCGCGTCGCCGGCCGATCCGACCTTGATGTCGCGTGCCTCACCGTCGAAGAGGTCCATGACCACGCCGAGCGCCTCCGGGAACCGCTTGTCCGGCTCGGCTTCGACGACCAGGCCGACGGTCCACTTCCAGCCCTTCGCGGCGGCTCGGTAGACGCTGGACCTGTTGATCTCGTCCTTGAACTCTTCGGCCCACTCAGCCGAGAACGCCTTGACCGCCATGCTCTCCTCCCCGCTCATCAATCATCCGGCCTGTATCACGTCGCCCACCGCCACCCGTCCCGGCCGCACGACCCGGCAGTACACGCCCATTCGCGTCTCACGTGTCTGCGCCAGCACCCGAAGGAGCTCGGGAGACGCCGTGGCCGTGTCCGGATCTCGAGTGATGACGACGCACCGCTCGCATCGGCTCACCGCTTCCAGCTCGGCATCGCCGGCCCGGATACGGCGACCCAGCCAGCCCACCTCCTCTTCGGACTCCAGCCCACCCACGTAAAGGTTGGCGCGGAAGCGGCGGTGGTCGACGGCCACGCCGGCGTCGCGGCCGAACGCCGCCACCGTGGCCAGGTTCACGACCAGCACCGGCGAGTCGTCGAAGTTCCCGCCGTCATCGTGGCGCAAGGTCAGGGGTCGCTCCGCGTCCCGCGCGAGGCCGGCGACCAGGCTGTCGTCGAGCGTGTGGATCTCGCCCGCGGGGCCGACGATCTCAGCGGTGTGGTCCACGAGCCGGGCCCGGAAGGTCATGAGCCGCTCGTGCTGGCGGATCGTGAGCGGCTTGCCGGCTCGGTTCGGCGCTCCGTCGACCAGCGCCCAGCGGCGATCGCCCTCGAGTCCGTTCTCGGTGACCAGGCACGAATCCAGGCGTTCACCCGCCATGGATTTGACCGGGTAGCGCCAGACCTCGACGACAGAAGCCATCAACGCCAAAGCCTAGCTGCCCGCGGCGCCGAGCCGCGGCCGAGTGCGCGGCGCCGGCGCCGCCCGACCGGGAGCCTTCAGGTTCCGAGCGTGAAGCGGATCGTGTTCAGACCGATGGCGATCAGGTCGCCGTCGGAGAGCTGCTTTTCGATCACGGGCTCGCCGTTGACCGACGTCCCGTTCGTGCTGCCCAGGTCGCTGAGCCAGAAGGCCCCTGAGCGGACCTCGATCCTCCCGTGATGACCCGAGGTCGCGGGGTCCCCGACGACGACGTCGTTGTCGGGGGCGCGGCCGACACTGACCATCTGGTTGGCGAGCGTCACGATCCGCCCGGCAAACGGCCCTGACTCGAACGTGAGCCGCGCGCCGGATCCGGTGCCGGCGGTGATCGCCTCAGGCGGCACGGCTTGCATTGAGACGGTGGCCTTCGATGAGCCGGGTGGCTGCCAGGCCGGAATGATCGAGGTCGCCTCCTCGAAGGTCTGCGGCGAGGCCGGCTGCGTCCCGTTGCCCGGCCGCCCATGGACGGCGCCGCCCGGCCACGCGATGGCGGTCTGGGACACCGGATCCGACACCGCCGCCGGAGAGGACGGCGGCGGTTCGGCCGCGGCGGCGGCTTGCGGCCCCTCGAAGATGGCGACCGAAGGTTCGGTCGCACTCGCGGCCGGCTCGGTCGCCGCCGCTTGGGGCCCCGCGGCGGCGGATTCGCCGTCCGGCGCCATGGCGACCGGGTCCGGCATGCTCGCCGCCGGCTCAGGCTCGGGGGCTGAAGGCTCGATCTCGACCGCGGAATCCGGGAACACGGGAAGCCCTTCGGCTGGCGGTGAAGGTTCGGGCTCGGGCGCGGATTCGGATTCGGGCTCGGGGGTGATCTCGGACTCAGCCGGGCTGAGGGTGCCGATCGACACCGTCGCGGTCCCCAGCTCGCGATCGGCCGTAACCGGAACCGGCAGCACCTGCGTCGCCGCCTCGAGCGTCCGATCGGTCGCGGCGGTGCCCAGGAATCGCTCGTACCAGCCGGCGATTCGCCGCAGGCGCTCGACCCGGCGATCGGGCCGACCGCTTCGCGACAGATCGTGCGACTCCTCCGGAAAACGCACCAGCTCAACCGTCTTGCCCAGCAGCCGCATGGCTCCAAAGAGCTCTTCGGACTGCGATATGGCGCAGCGCAGGTCCATCTCGCCGGCGGTCAGCAGCAGCGGCGTCCGGATGTTCTGCACGTATCGGATGGGGGAGCGCCGCCACAGCTCGTCCAGGTCGGGCCACGGCGGCGGCCCGAGCTCGAGAGTGCCCCAGACGACGATGTCGTGCTGCGCGTACTCGCTCACGAGGTTGGAGATCGAGCGCATCGAGACCGCGGCCGAGAAACGATCCGTCTGGCCGATGACCCAGTTCGTCATGTAGCCGCCGTAGGACCCGCCGCCGATGCCCATCCGGTCCGAGTCGACATAGCCGGTCCGCTCGATCAGTTGATCGAGCGCGCTCATCAGGTCGGCATAGTCCTTGCCGCCCCAGTCGCGAACGACCTCCCGGCGGAAGTCCTCGCCATAACCGTCCGAACCGCGGGGGTTGATGAAGAGCACGAGGTAACCCATGCCGGCCAGGATCTGGAGCTCGTGGAAGAAGGTCCATCCGTACTGGCCGTGCGGTCCGCCGTGAACCTCCATCACCAGCGGATGCAGCCGGTGGGCATCGAAACCATCCGGCTTCAACAGCCAGCCCTCGATCAGCCAGCCGTCCGGGGCCGTGAACTGGTGGTGCTCCGGCTGCGCCACGTAGCGATCGCGAAGCCAGGGGTTGAGGTCCGTCAGGCGCGCCTCGGCCCCCTGGGTGAGCATGTGCAAGTCGCCGGGGTTGGAGACGTCAGACGCGCAGAACGCCACGACTCCTGAAGCGACGTCGAAATCAAAAATCCGCCGCTGGCCGCCGGCCTCCTGCCGGACGTTGCCCTCGAGGTCCGCCGAGTAGATCCCGGTCACGCCCGGACCGCTGGCCAGGAAATGGACTCGATCACCCTCCGCGGACCAGCTGAGCCGCGAGCCATGACCGGCGCGCATGTCGTTGATGACGCTGTCCTGCACCGCCTGGTCGAACCCGGCGGTCAGGCAGCGCGGCCCGCCACCGGTCAGCGGCACGACCCACAGGCGCTCGAGCAGCCCGGCCTCGAGGCCGTTGGGCGCGATGAACGCGATGAGGTCGCCTCGAGGCGACCACGCCGGCGCGCTCAGGTAGAAGCCTCCGCCAAGCCGCTGGCGGTTGCCCTCGAGGTCGACCAGATACAGGTTGAGCTCCCGCTTCAGGTCGGCGCCCGGCTCGTCGTTGCCGGTGGCGACCAGCTTGGTGCTGTCCGGCGACCAGTCGAAGCCGGTCACGTCCCATGCTCCGCCGGTCAGCTGCGTGACGTTCGCGCCGTCGGCGGACACGACAAAAAGGTGTTGGTGCCGGCCGTCCACGTATCCCGTGCCGTCGTGCTTGTAGTCGAGCCGGCGGGCCACTCGCGCCACCGGCGCGCGGCGCGCCTGCTCCCTGCTCTCCGGCGGTCGCGGATCGTCGACCACCGCCTCGGGATCGCCGGCCATGCTGCCGATGAACGCGATGCGGCTGCCGTCGGGAGACCACAGCGGATCGGCGGCGCCGTCCGGTATCGAGCTCAGCTGGCGCGGCTCGCCGCCCGCGGCGACCGGCAGAACGAACAGCTGGTCCGCCGCGCCAACCCTGCTGATGAAGGCCAGCCGCCGGCCGTCAGGCGACCATTCGGGCGAGTGGTCGCGTCTGGGACCCGCCGTGGGGTCCACCGGCTCGGGGTCGAGCAGACGGCGGACGACGACCCGGCTTCGGTTCTGACGCGAGTCGGCGTCCGCCCATCTCAGCTGATAGGCGACGCGCTCGCCGTCCCGGCTCAGGCGGACATGGTCGATCCAGCGAAAGCGGTAAAGATCCTCGGCGCCAATGGGGGCGGGCATGGCGTCCCCCGATTTAACCAGTATTGCCGCCATCCTTGCCGGCCGGCTCGGAGCCGGGCCCGTATCCTTGCCCGGTAGAGCAGTCGTGATGGTCCGGGTGAATTACCGCCGCACCGCGCTTCGAGGATTCGGCTGGGGAGCGATCGCCGGGCTGGCCCTGGTCGCGCTGATGTATCTCGCCAACCCGCTGCTCGGCTTGCGCCCGCTGCCTCAGCTCCTCAATCAACCGCTCCTTGAGCTCATGCCCGGCTTCGTCTTCGGGTTCCTGATCGATACGCTCCAGCACGCCGGCAAGGTGGTCGAGGAGTTCGGCCTGATCGCCGCGATGGTCGCCGGGCTCGGCGGCCTGGGAGCGGCGTGGGCGCTGGCCGGTCTGCGCTGGCATACCCAGTACCTGGGGCTAGCCTTTGCGGCGGGCGGGTGGGCGTTGGTCACCGCGGTGCTGCTGCCGCTGTCGGGCGCGGGCTTCCTCGGGCTGGCCGACGGGCCGGCCACGCCCTTGATCTGGGCGGCGCTGTTCGCCGTCTACAGCGTGGTACTGCAGCTGGGCGGCGGGCCCTCAGGCACGTCCACCGGCCTGGACGCCGGGCGCAGAAGGTTGCTCAGCGTCCTGCCCGTCACCCTCGGCGCCGTCAGTCTGGGAGCGCTGGCGCTGCGGTTGCTGCCGGATTGGTACCGGGCGATCTTCAAGGCGCCCGAAGCCGGCCTGACGGGGGCGTCGCCCGAAATCACGCCGATCGAGAACTTCTACGTCGTCTCGAAGAACTTCAGCGACCCCACCGTCGACGAGCGGGGCTGGAGCCTCAACCTGGGCGGCCTGGTCGACCGTCCGATGCGGCTTTCCCTGAGCGAGATTCGCGCGCTGCCCTCCGTCAGCGAGTACGTGACCATGGAGTGCATCAGCAACAACGTGGGCGGAAACCTGATGAGCACTGGCAGCTTCACCGGCGTGCCGCTTCGAGACCTGCTGGCGATGGCGGGCCCCCAGTCCGCGGGCACCTGGGCCGCGTTCAAAGCTCGCGACGGTTACACCGAAAGCCTGCCCATGAGCCTGATCCGGGGCGCGCCCGAGATCCTGGTCGCCCACGGCCTCGATGGCGGACCGCTGCCCGCGGCCCACGGCTTTCCCGCCCGCCTGCTGATCCCGGGCCACTACGGCATGAAAGGGCCGAAGTGGCTGGACGGCATCGAGCTGGTCGGCCGTGAAAGCGGGGGCTACTGGGAGCAGCAGGGCTGGGATCACAACGCGCTGATCAAGACCACGGCGCGGTTCGACGTCCCTCGCGACGGCGACGTCGTCAGGCTGGGCGCGGTCTCACTCGCCGGCGTGGCGTTCGCCGGCACGCGCGGGATCAGCCAGGTGGAGTTCAGCACCGACGGCGGCGGCACGTGGAGCCCCGCGCGGTTTGGCGCCCCGCTGTCAGCCCTCACCTGGGTGCTCTGGACGGCGGACTGGGCGCCCGGATCCGAAGGCGCCTACCAGCTGATGGTCCGGGCGACCGACGGGATGGGCCTGGAGCAGGACGAACGCACCGCGGCGAGCTATCCCAGCGGCGCCAGCGGGTACCACGCGATCCGCGTCGACGTGGCCCGGAGCTGAGTCAGAAGCTCGCGGAGCCATCCGGAATTTCAGCCGGCGGTCCGCAGCACACCGATCGCGAACATGTAGCCGTTGGAGTCCTCCAGCCGGCACTCCCTCCAGCCGTGGGGAAAGGTCTGGGCCGGGATGTTGACCGTGAAGCCCCGTTCCCTCGCCCTCGCCTCGACCTGATCCGGGTCGAGGCCGAGAATGCGAATCTCGGCTCCGGTGCCGCGCTTGCCCTCGACCTTCAACCGGGCCTCCTCCAGGGGGCTGTGGTCGAGCGTGTGATCGGCGTGAAGCATGATCCGCACGCCCGGCCCGCCCTCGAGCGCGGCGAAGTCGGGATCGCTGTACAGGGACCTGAGCCCGAGCACCTCGGTGTAGAACGGAAGGCTCGCGGGGATGTCCCGCACGATCAGGTTGAGGGTGAGGCCGGTCAGCTGCTTGGCGTATTCCGCCGCCGGCATCCAGGGGTCGCCGGTCCGCTTGCGGGTCATCGCGCCTCGCCTACTTCATGGTCCACAGGGCTTTGACGGTGTCCCAGCCCATCCTGAACATGCCCTCCCGGCGGACCATCTTCAGGATGTTCGACTGCTTCTTCCATTTCGAGACGCCGTCCACCCGGAAGAACTCATCCAGGGCGCGATCGGCGACCTGCGGGTACCTGGTCAGCAGCCGCGGGTTGTGCTCGAGCAGCGGGACGGCGCCGTCGTACTTGCGCATGTCGGCCATGATCCAGGAGTTGTCGAGCCTGCCCTTGTACTCGGCCAGCCGGCGTTCCGAGAAGTCGCCCACCTCCTTGGCGTGGATCACCGTCTCGCCGGCCAGCCGGCCCGATTCCATCGCCAGGTTCGAGCCCTCGCGGTGGACCGGGTTCGAAAGCATCGCGGCATCCCCGCAGACCAGGTATCCCGGGCCGTAGACCTTCGGGATGCCGCGATGGCCGCCTTCCGGGATGAGGTGGGCCAGGTATTCCACCGTCTCGGCGCCGCGAAGGTAGGGCTTCACCGCCGGATGGTTCTTGAAGTGCTCCATGAGATCGTTGGGGCTGCGCAGGGTGGAGTTGAACTCGCTCAGCAGCGCGCCCCCGCCCACCGAGAGCGTGTCCCTGTTCGTGTAGATGAACATGAACCCGGACATGCCCATCGTCGAATCGCCGAAGCACTCGATGGTGCAGCCCTCGCCGGGCTCGCAGTTGAAGCGCTCCTCGATTCGCCCCGCGTCGAGCTGCATGATCTCCTTGACCGCCATCGCCACCTCGTTGGCGCGCAGCTTCCGGCGCAGCGGTTCGCCGCCGACGACGGTCTTCTCCAGCAGGCTCGCGCCGAGCCCGATGCCCTCGCAAACCACCACGACGTCCGCGTACAGGTCGTCGCCGCGCCCGGTCCCGACGCCGACCACGCGGCCGCCGCGGACGATCAGGCGGTCGACCACGGTTTCGGGCACGACCATCGCCCCCGCCTTCTCGGCCTGCTCCGCGAACCAGGCGTCGAAGCGGGCGCGCAGGACGGAAAAGGAATGCGGGCGCTCCCGGTTGCGCAGGTTCTTGTAGTCGATCCCGATGGCGGCGTCGGGCGTCATCATCCAGCGCCGCTCCTCGATGATCGGGCGCTCGAGCGGCGCCTTTTTCCATTCCTCACCTACGATCTCTTCGAGGAAGTGGTTGTAGAGGATGCCACCCATGACGTTCTTGGACCCGGGCTTGACTCCCCGCTCGAGCAGCGCGACCTGCAGCCCGGCCTTGGCCATGGTGATCGCGGCCGCCGAGCCGGCCGGTCCCGCGCCGACGACCACCGCGTCGAATTTATCCTCGTCAGCCATTGACGCCAATTGAAGCTCATTGGGCTGACAGGTGGCGTCGGATCCGGCAAGTCCACGGTGGCCGCCATGCTGCGAAGCCTTGGCGCCGAGGTGATCGACGCGGATGAGGCAAGCCACGCCGCCTACGAGCCCGGCAGCCCCGGATTTGAAGCCGTCGTGCGCGAGTTCGGCTCCGGCTACGTGCGCGACGGACGCATCGACCGCGCCCGGCTGGGCGAGCTCGTCTTCAAAGACGCCGACGCCCGCGACCGGCTGAACGCCATCGTGCACCCGCGGGTCCGGGAGTGGATGGCCGCCCGGACCGCCGAAGCCGCTGAGCGCGGCGCCGGGGTCGTGGTGCAGGACGTCCCGCTGCTGTTCGAGAACGGGCTCGAGCGCCTGTACTCCTCAGTCGTGCTCGTCTACGTGCCGGAAAGCATTCAACTTCGACGCCTGGTCGAGGGCCGGGGTCTCGGCGAAGAGCGGGCGCGCGCCATGATCGGCGCCCAGATGCCGATCGAGGAAAAGCGCCGGCGGGCCCAACACGTCATCGACAACCGCGGGAGCCGGGAGGCGACACGCAAACAGGTGCGGAAGATCTGGCAGGGCCTGACCGCCGGCCGGCGCCCTACGTGATCCCCTGGCGCTTGAGCTCCTCGAGGCGAGGTCCGTCGACCCCGACCTCGCTGAGGATCTCGGCGGAGTGCTCGCCCAGCCCCGGCGGGTCCCGGCGCCGCCAGTCCGCCCGCACCTGAACCGCGGGCCGCACCTCGACGCCTGATTCGCGTTTCGCGATCAGCCCGCGGGCAGCGATCTGCGGATGCGAAGCCACCTCGTCGAGCTCGAGCACGGGTTCGCAGCAGGCGTCCACCTCGGCCAGACGGTCCTCCCACTCAGCGCGCGTGCGCGACGCGAAGACCTCCTCCAGCGCCCGGTGAGCGAGCTCCCCGCCCTCACCTTCGGCGAACTGGAGGTCGATCAGGTCGGGCCGGCCGAGCGCATCGCAGAGCACCCTCCAGAACTTGGGCTCGAGAGCGCCGACGCTGTAGAAGCCTCCGTCCTTGCAGGCATAGACGCGATAGCACGGATGACGGCCGGCCAGCCGCTGGTCGCCGCGGCCGACCTCCTCCCCTCCTCTCCTCGCGGCGAGCGCGAGCGCCATCCAGCTGACGGCGCCGTCGGTCATGGAGACGTCGAGCCGCCGGCCCTCACCCCCGCGCTGGACGCCGACCAGGGCGCCGAGGATGGCGACCGCCGGCTGGAGGCCGCCGCCCCCGACGTCCGCAACCTGCACCGCCAGGGGCACCGGCGGTCGCGCTCGCTCGCCGTTGAGGCCGAGCGCTCCCGCCGTCGCCATGTAATTGATGTCGTGGCCCGCGCGTGCGGCAAACGGACCGTCCTGTCCGTACCCCGTGATCGAGCACATGACGAGGCGTGGATTCCGAGCGTGGATCACGGCCCAGCCGAGCCCGATGCGGTCCAGGACGCCGGGCCGGTTGCCTTCGACCAGCACGTCCGCGCCCTCGACCAGGAGGAGGAGCAGTTCACGGCCGGCATCGGTCTTGAGGTCCAGGGTGAGGCTGCGTTTGTTGCGATTGACGGCGTTGAAAAGTGCGCTCCGGCCGTCGACTAGTGGCGGCATCCAGCGCAGGTGGTCCCCGGCCCCCGGCTCTTCGACCTTGACGACGTCGGCACCCATGTCGGCCAGGAGCATCGTGCAGAAAGGTCCGGGCAGCAGCCGCGTGAGGTCCAGGACGCGGATTCCCGTCAGCGGCATGGTCAATTCTGTGGTCAATGCTCCCCGAGCGCAGACATTTGCGGTCTGCCGTGCGTTAATAGGGCATGAAGGGACCCCGTCCAGTGCGATCCAGCAACCCTCATCTCAGCGAGATGTCGATCACGGTCCCCGCACCGTTTGCGGGGATCTCCGACCTCGGCTTCACCGCCCAGTACCGGGCGCAGCCCTTCAACGAGGCGCTCCGCGACGTGCCGCTGCTCATCGAAGGGCCCAGGCCGCCGATGCGCCGGCTCGCGGAGCTGCTCCAGTTGCTGAGCGAGGCCGACGCCGCCGCATACGCTTGGAGCGGCCCGGTCATGCTCAGCGACGAGGTCGTCGTGCTCGCCTTTCGCGACCGCAGCATCACCGGGCGAACCCTGTCGGACGGCGCGCGGACGGCCGATTACATCCTCAACCTGGTGCGGCCGGTGGTCTTCACGTTCCTTCGCGACTGTGCGATCATCGCCCACCTCCGCCTGTCGGAGATGATCGAGATGCGCGTCGCCGCGGAGCGGAAATCGATCGCGGACATCACACTGCCGCTCGAGGACATCGTGCAGCCGAACGGCGAGCAGCTGCTGTGGAAGCTGGCCGGTTAAGGAGTCGGGGAGGGTTTCGGCGAGATCGGCACCGGGCTGGCCGTTGCCGCGCCGCTGGCCCTGGCGCTGCTCACGGTGGTGATCGTGGGCACCGCGATCGGCCCGGGACCCTGGTTGGCGAAGAACAGAGCGATCGGGACGACGAGGATGCCGACGACGACCGTCAGCACAAAGGTCACCGCACCCCACTCCTGCCGCACGAAAGCCCAGTTCACGAGCGCTGAATTGTAGGGCTTAGCCGGCGACGGGCGCGATCAGTAGTCGTCGTCGCCAGAGCCCGCGAGGCCTTCCTCTTCCTTCTTCTTGCGCTGGTTCAGGAGCCGGATGAAGTCCTGCGCCCGGGCGAGCGCCTTCCACCGCTCCGGGAAGAAATCCTGGACCAGTATCTGCTTGTCCGGCATCTGGTAGACGGTGACGCACCACTTGTTGAGGGTGCGCGAAACCTCGACCTCGAAGTCCTTCTCCGCGGTCTCATACCGAACAACTTTCTCGTCGTCGAACCTTCTTCTTCCTGAAATAGCCATAGGTAAATCACTTGGGTTGGGATGCGGCTCATTGAGCGTCTACCGATTATAGACCGGCGTCACGCCCGTTCCGACCGCCCTTGTCAGCCGTTCAGGAGCTCGCGCAGGAGGGGCGCCAGCTCCTCCCTGAGACCGTCACGCTTCATGGCCAGTGTCAGGTTGGCGCGCAGATACCCGGGCACGGTGCCGGTGTCGTAGTAGTCGCCCTCGAATTCGAGCGCCACCACCGGGTGCGAGCCGATGGTCCGCTTGATGGCGTCGGTGAGCTGGATCTCCTGGCCCGCACCCGGCTCGGCACGATCGAGCTCGGCGAAGACCGCCGGGGTCAGCACGTAGCGGCCGATGATGGCGAGGTCGGACGGCTCGGTTCCAGGCTCGGGCTTCTCGACCATGTCGATCACGTCGTGGAGCCGGCCCCGGCTGCCGTTGGTCACGGCGACCCCGTAGCGTCCGACCTGGCTGCGGGGGAAGCGGCGCACCGCGATGACCGTGGCGCCGGTCTTGCGATGCGCGTCCAGCAGCTGTTTCAAGCAGGGCTCGCCCTCGCCGAGGATCACGTCGTCGGCGAGCAGCACGGCGCACGGCTCGGCCTCGACCAGCCGGCGCGCGGTCCACACGGCGTGGCCCAGGCCCAGCGGCTCCTTCTGCTGGATGTACGTGATGTCGACCTGGTCGCTCAGCTCGTCGACCTCGCTGAGGATCCGCAGCAGGTCAGCCTTACCTCGCAGGCTCAGGTAGTGCTCCAACTCGAGGGACCGGTCGAAATGGTCGACGATGGCGCGCTTGCCCCCGCCGGTGACCATGATGACCTGCTCGATGCCGCTGGCGATGGCCTCCTCGACGCCGTACTGGATCGTCGGCTTGTCGACCAGCGGCAGCATCTCTTTCGGCTGGGCCTTGGTGACGGGCAAAAACCGTGTCCCCAGTCCCGCCGCCGGGAAGATCGCCTTGCGCACCGGGGGCATCGTCATCGCGGACAATTTATCGCGTGGCGCCGGTGGAGGATATTCGACCCGGTCTGAAAGGGCGGGCGGAGCGAGTCGTCGAAGGCGACCTGCTCACCACGCACGTCGGCGGCAAGGGCACGTTCTCGACGCCCGCGATGATCGGCCTCATGGAGATCACCAGCCACCGATCGTTGGCGGGATTGCTGCCCGAGGACCAGACCACGGTCGGCTATGAGGTCCACGTGCGTCACCTGGCGCCGGCAGCCCCAGGCAGTACAGTCGTCGTGACCACCACCCTCACCGAGGTCAAGGGCAACAAGCTCTACTTCGAGGTCGAATGCCGCCAGGGCGACAAGCTGCTCGGGTCGGGCACCCACAAGCGAGCCATCGTCCCGGCGAACTTCTAGGCCGGCTTGGGCTTGCGGCGCTTCTCCGCCAGATGCTGGGCCAGCTTCTTCAGGCCGGGATTCACGGCGACCACCTTGGGACCGCGAACCTTCTTGTCGCGGGCCTTGACACGGGCGCTCTCCTGCGGCGCCACCCGCTCCAGGTCGTCGCTCACGGCGTGATGGTAGTTCCGCCATCCGCCGATATGATCTGGCTCCCATGAGGCAGCTGGAGTCCGAGACCGGCGGCGTCACCGCCAAAGAGGTCGAGCAAGCCGCCAAGGCCCTGCGCGCCCACCTCCCTCCCACCCCACTCCAGTACTCCAGGGCGTTCACCGACAAGGCGCGGTGTCACGTCTACCTCAAGGCCGAATCCGTTCAACCGATCCGCACCTTCAAGGTGCGAGGAGCGCTCAACCGGGTCATGCGCCTATCCGCGGAGCAGCGTGCCGCGGGGGTGATCACGGCGTCGGCGGGCAACCACGGCCTGGGGGTCGCGTACGCCGCCGCGGCCTTCAAGATCCCGGCCACCGTCTTCGTCCCGGAGACCGCGAACCCGCTCAAGGTCGAGGCGATCAAGCGCTTTGGGGCGCGCGTCATCCCGGCGGGCCGGAACTACAACGGCGCCTACCTGGAGGCGCTGGCGGCGCAGGCAGACAGTGGTGCGACCTTTGTCCACGCCTACGACGACCCGGACGTGATCGCCGGCCAGGGCACCATCGCGGTCGAGTTGCTGCGGGACCTCGAGGAGTTCGACACGGTGCTGGTCCCCGTCGGTGGCGGCGGGCTCATCGGCGGCATCGCCCTCTACCTCAAGGCCAGGCAACCCCGCGTGCGCATCGTCGGTGTCGAGCCAGTGGGAGCGGACGGCATGCGTCGCTCGCTGGCGTCGGGGTACGCGGTCACATTGGAGCGGGTGAGCACGATCGCCGACGGGCTGGCCGCGTCAGCGCCGGGCAAGCTGACCTTCGAGCTCGCCCAGCGGTATGTCGACGAGGTCGTGCTGGTCCAGGACTCGGAGATGCTGCGTGCGATCCGACTCCTGTTCGAATGGGAGCACCTGCTGGCCGAGCCGGCGGGCGCCGCCGCCCTTGCGGCGCTCCTCTACCACCACCGCCCCAGCCCGAACGAGAGGGTGGTCGTCATCCTCTCGGGAGCCAATGTCACCGACGAAGTGATGCTGCGAGCGCTCAGATCGCGTTGACGGGATGTACGCTGAACGCCTTTCCGATCAGCTTTTTGGGAGTACACGCATGAAGGCCTATGTCCTGATCAACGCCTCACCCGGACGTGCGCTTGAGGTCGCCAAGAGGATGGAGGGCGTCCATGGCATCACGGCGGCGGACGCTATCACCGGCGAATACGACGTCATCGCCGTCTGTGAGGCCCCGGACGTCAACTCGATCGGCTCGCTGATCGTGGACAAGATCCAGAAGATCGACGGCGTGTTCAAGACGGTGACCTGCCTGGCGGTGAAGTAGGCTCCACCGCCGTCGCGGCGGCCACCTCAGGCAGGGACGCGAGCCAGGAAGCCATCGTGGGCATCTCCTGCTCGAAGCTGCCCACCGATGGAGACCAGGTGAGCTCGCGCCGCGAGTGCGAGTCGTCGTACTGGTGGGGCTTGCCGATCACGTCGACGGCATAGATCCCGGGCCAGACGAGAGCTCCGGCGGCGCTCACCGTCTCCGCCGCGAGCGCCCTTAGGTAGACCAGGTCGTAAGGCAGCGACCCGATGTCCGCGCCGATGCCGGCGGCGCGGGCCGCCGACTCCAAGAGGTCGCGCCACGTCGAGTCGAAGCCACCCACCAGGTAGCGCTGGCCCGGCCGTCCCCGATCGGCCGCGGCCAGGCAGGCGCGGCCGACGTCCGCGGCGGACACGAACGTCTGCGCCGCCCGGCCGCCGCCCGGCAGCCAGAGGCGGCCTCTGGCGAGCGAACCCATCAATCGCGGCAGGATCCAGTCCTCGCCGTCGCCGAACACCCGCCCCGGGCGGAGGACGACGACCTCGACGTCCTGCGCCGCGTCGAGCAGCCACTGCTCCTCGTGCAGCTTCAGGCGCTCGTACGCGTGAGCCGGGCGCAGGCTTGCCTTCTCGTTGATGCGCGCGAAGTGGTCGGGACCGTAGACGTCGGCCGTGGAAACATGCACGAGCCGCCGCACCCGCGCCCGGCGGGCCGCCGCCAGCACGCGTTGCAGGACGGGCGGGGCCGCCTTGCGGTAGCGCAGGCGGCGGGCCGGCGACCATGACTGGGCGCAGTTGACGACCACCTCCACCGCGCTGCTCGCATCCGCCATCGTCTCGTCGTCGGCATCCGCGCTCAGCTCGATGACGGGGACCTGGCCGGCCAGCGTCCGGGAGACGTGATCGCCCAAGAACTCCCCGGCGCCGATGACGAGGTGCAAAGCCGCCCGATTCTATGGTGCCTGCTGACCGCGACGCCGGCGGAGGCTGGCGGCAAGCGCCCGTTGCACGTTGTCGACGAGCCGGGCCACACGCCGGCCGAGCGCCCACCAGGCGGGGGGATCGGGCTGAATCGGCGGGCCGATCGTCACGTCGATCCGGCTGAACGGCCGCAGGACGTCGGTGCCGCGGACGGCGACAGGGCAGACGGGGACGCCGGCCTGCAGGGCGAAGTGGCCGATCCCCGCCTTCAGCGGACGCAGAGCCCGGCCGCGTGAATAGCGGCCCTCGGGGAACATCAGCACGACTCCACCGCGGTCCAGCAGCTGGTAGACGGTGCGGAGGCCGGCTTCGTCCAGCTCGCCGCGGTGGGGCGAGATCGGGAACACGCCGATCAGGGGCAGCAGCCGTCGCTTCCAGGCGCGGTTGAAAACGGTCTCGCGCTTGGCCATCGTGTAGATCACCGGTGCGTCGGGAAAGAACGGGATGATGAACGCCGGGTCAAACCACGCCTGGTGGTTGGCGCCGATGATGAACGGCGGCGCCGGGATGTTCTCCAGGCCGCTGACCGTGACTCGAAAGAGCCTGAGGACGATCCACCTCAAGAGGCGACGCACCACCCGATAAAGGCGGGGCGGGGCGAGCGGGGCCGGGTGGACGAGCGGATCGATCGGGGCGCCAACCAGCGCCCGGTATTCCGGTCCGGTGTAGGTCCTGTGGCCGCTACGCGTCGAGGAAGGCGTGGAGGACGCGGTTGAACTCCTCTGGGCGTTCGGCCTGGGGCGTGTGGCCGGCGCCTTCGATGACGGCGAGACGGGAGTGCGCGATCAGCGAGTGGGCGCGTGCCGCGTGTGCGGTGGGAAAGAGCGGATCGTCCGCACCCCAGATCAGCTGCACCGGCGCCTTGATCTCGCTCAGCCGGCCCGTCAGGTCGTAGCGCGCTCCGAGCAGCGCGCCGGGCGTCACCAGCGAGCGCACGGTGGCGAGGTAGGCGTCGTGGTAGCCCTCGGCGGCATACAGCTCGCGCAGGTCCCGCAGGTACGCATCGTCCATGGTCCTGTCGAGGTCGGAGCTGACACCGGCGTAACGCCCGGCGACGCGCCGGATCATCGCGGACGGAGCCCAATGCAGCGCGCCCCGCGCGATTTTCATCCAAGCCTCGCCCACCGTGGGGATGGTCATCAGCCCGTAGGACACGTGCACCCTGGGACGCCCGAGACCGAGTGCGTTGACCAGCACGAGCTTGCTGACGCGACGCGGATGCTCGAGGGCCAGCTCCAGGGCGATTCTCCCGCCCAGCGAGGCGCCGACGACCGCGGCCGAACGCAGCCCGCGGCCCTCCATGTACCGCACGATGAAACGCGTGAAGTACGGGATGCCGTAGCGCGCCCGCGGCTTCTCACTGCGACCGAAGCCAGGCAGGTCGGGGGCGTAAACCCGATGGCGCGCCGCCGCCGCCGCCAGGTTGAAACGCCACTCGATGTAGCCGGACGAGCCGAGGCCGTGGATGAACAGCAGTGGCGATCCCCGGCCGCCGTAGGTGTGATGCACGCGGATCGACCCCATCTCGAGCATTCCCGAACGCAGCGCCTTGGCCGGCCGCCGGAACGCCGAGCTAATCAATATCGCCCTCCCCCTCGAGGGAGGCGCTCCGGTGAGGCGCGGTCCAATCCTTCGGCAGCCTGCGGGCGGGCGCCGGAAGGCCCGTCACCTCGGCACCCGAGGCAAAGCGCGCGACCTTCGAGCCGCGGATGACGGTCACCGCGCCCGGACCCGCCGCTCGCCACGACCGATCGACCCGGAGGACCGCGCTGCGCTCGTCGATGCCGAGCAGAGTCATGCCCGGCGCGGCAGCCTGCGCCGATTCGACCCATCGGTGACCGAAAGTGTCGAAGTGCGGCAGCACCGCGGTCTTCGGCAGCACCCCGAGGGCGTCTGCCGGCCGGCGGTTGGAACGGTTGGGCCAGCCGGCTCGGACCAGGGTGTGAGCGCACAGCGCCATCGCCCCGGCCGAGGAGCCGGCGAGGGAGGCGCCTTCGAGCCAGGCTTCGAAGACCGCCTTCCAGACGGCCGAGCCTCGCAGCACCTGCGCGACCAGCCCCGGGTCGCCGCCGACCAGGTAGAAGAATCCGCCGGCGCGGGCGCGGGCGGCAAGCGACGCCGAGACCGCGTCGCCGCGCCTCAAAACCGGCAGCTCCTCCAACCGTAGGCCGAACTGGCGGAACCAGCCGATGGCGTGAGTCACGGACCTCTCCGGCTCCTGGCGCGCGGCCGCGGTCGGGATGACGAACGCGGGGCCGGGACCGGCGGCGGCCGCCAGCATGCGGTCCTGCTTCTCGTTGCCGGGATTGAACTCGTCGCCTCCGACGAGGGCGAGCAAACCAGGCACCCCCGTAGCATATGGCCGTGCTCGACGTCTCCAGACCCCCGGTGAGGGTGCGCATCGCGCCCAGCCCCACCGGCTTTGCGCACCTGGGCACGGCGAGCACCGCGCTGTACAACCTCCTGTTCGCGCGCGCGCATGGCGGCACGTTCGTGCTGCGCGTCGACGACACCGACCTGGAGCGCAACCGGCCCGAGTTCGAGCGCGTCATCTACGAGGTGCTGCACTGGCTCGGGCTCGACTGGGACGAAGGCCCGGACACGGGCGGCCCCGACGCGCCCTACCGGCAGTCAGAGCGCCTCGACGTCTACAAGCAGCACGCCGCGCGCCTGCTGGGCGAACGCAAGGCCTATCGGTGCTACTGCACACCGGAGGAGCTGGACGCCGAGCGCAAGAAGGCGCTGGCGGAAAAGCGTCCTTACAGGTACTCCCGCCGCTGCCTGAACGATCCGCCAAAGGGCCGGGCCGAGTTCACGGTTCGCTTCAAGGTGCCCGGCGGCCAGATCAAGTTCACCGACATGATCCGCGGCGACATGAGCTTCGAAGCGGACCTCATCGGCGATTTCATCATCATGAAATCGGACGGCTATCCGACCTATCAGTTCGCCAGCCCGGTGGACGATTCGACCATGAGGATCACCCACGTGATCCGGGGCGAGGAGCACCTGTCCAACACGCCCTACCAGTTGATGGTCATCGACGCCCTCGGTTACACGAGGCCTGTCGCCTACGCGCACATGCCGCTGATCCTGGCGAAGGACGGCAGCAAGATGTCGAAGCGCAAGCATCCCGAGGCGAACCTCTTGCTGTACCGCGAGCAGGGCTACCTGCCCGAAGCGCTGCTCAACTATCTCGCCCTGCTGGGCTGGAACCCGGGGACCCCGCGCGAGATCTTCTCTTTCGACGATCTCGTCCACGATTTCTCCTTCGAGCGCGTGCAGCACGCCGGCGCGCGGTTCGACTGGGAGAAGCTCGACTGGATCAATGGGGAGTACGTCCGGGCGCTCACCGATGAGGAGCTGGCGCGGAGGCTGGCGCCGTTTCTGCCCCGGCTGGACGCGACGACGATCCTGCGCGCCGCGCCCGCGCTGAAGACCCGCCTGCCCAAGCTTCAGGCGGCGGCGGACCTGCTCGAGTACCTGTGGACCGATCCGGACCCGCCGGCGCTCGACCCCGAAGCCGTGGCGCGGATCGGGGAGGCGGCCGGCGTGCTGCAGGACGTGCCCTGGGAGCCGGCGCCCATCCACGATGGCCTGATGGGCGTCGTGGAAAGATCCGGCCTCGGCCCGAACAAGACTTTCATGCCGATCCGCCAGGCGGTGACGGGCAAGAAGATCTCACCGCCGATCGACTACACGCTGGCGCTGCTGCCCAAGGAGGTCGCCCTGTCCCGCCTGCGCAGAGTTGCGGAAGCTCGCATCTGATGCCCCTGACCATCGTCATCGACCTCAATCCGAACATCTTTCGCCTCGGGCCCGTCCTGATCACCTGGCATGGAGTTTTCGCCGTGCTCGGAATCCTGGCCGCGGCCAGGCTCGGGCTCTGGCTCCTTCGCAAGGACGGTGTCGACGTCGCGGGCGGCTCCGACGGGGTCGCGTGGATGGTGGTGCTCGGGCTGATCGGCGCGCGCCTGCTCTACGTGTGGGAGAACTTCAAGCTCTTCACCGGCCAGCTCGGGCGCATCTTCCTCGTCACCGAAGGCGGGATCAGCCAGTGGGGCGGGCTGTTCGGCGCCATGGTCGGCGCCTACGTCTGGGCGCGCGGCGCCCGGTTCTCGTACTGGAAGATCATCGACGCCGGCGGCGCCGGGGCCATGATCGGGCTCGCCATCGGCCGCATCGGCGATGTGATCAACGGTGAGCACCACGGCACGCCGACGACCCTGCCGTGGGGCGTCGACTACGTCAACCCCAACACGCTCGGCCAGCCCGGCCAGGTCGTCCATCCCGAGGTCGCCTACGAGATGATCCTCACGCTGGTGCTGCTCGGCGCCCTGCTCCCTTTCCACCAGCGGCTGAAGGCGCGGCTGCCCGACGGCGTCGTCGGATTGATCTATCTCGCGCTCTACGCGGCCGGTCGATTCGCGCTCAGCTTCATGCGCACCGATCCCTCCATATTCCTCGGGCTTCGACAGGCGCAGCTGGCTTCGGCGTTGATGGTCGGCCTCGCCGTCATCGCGACGCCGATCCTCTTCTGGCGAGCCCGCGCGAGCACGCCCGGCTCCGTCACCGCCGACGCTTAGCCTGTCGTATCCCCGAGTAGGCGAGACGCCGGCTCCGCGATAGCGCGGCCTAGGCCGCCCAGCGCACACCCGGTCCGCGCGCCCGCCGCATCACCACCCGCTCGGGCGGAAGGAAGCGAAACTCGCGCCCGGCCTTGACCACCTGCCAGCCGCCCTCATGGACGAGGCGATGGTGAGCGAAACACAAAAGTACGAGATTGCCCAGGTTGGTCGGACCGTTCTTGCTCCAGGCGACGATGTGGTGCGGCGTCGACCAGTTGACCTGGCGGTCGCAGCCCGGCCAGCGGCAGCCGCGATCCCGGATCCGCAGCGCCCGCCGCGCCGGCGCCGAGACCACCCGCGTCGCCCGGCCGACGTCGACCACCACCGAGCCGGCGAGCAGGACGCGGGAGATGGCGGCGTCGCAGGCCAGGCGCTCCACCGTCCGGGTGGAGATCGGCAGCGAGAGCTCGAGGTCGGCCGCGGGGGCGCCGAGCTCGTT
>SCQL01000020.1 GCA_004299235.1 bacterium | reverse complement strand
GGGCGCGGTTCGAACCGCGCCCGCACCTCGGGCTCCATGGGGCCTAATTGTCGATCGGGAGCGCCAGTGCGAAGGTGCTGCCGTGCCCGACCGCGGCGACAATAGCCCGAGCGACGATATTCCAGTGACAGGGAGGCGGACCGATGAAGTGGGTGACTCGGGAGAACGCGAGCGTCGACCGGATCGCATGCCCCTGGCTGGTCAAGCGGTTCATCGACCCGGAAGCGGAGTTCCTGTACGTGCCGGCGGCGGACGTGGCCCCGGTGGTTGAGCGTGAAGGTGCGATCCCATACGACGTCGCCGGCGTCGAGTTGGGCCACGTCGCCGGCCGGTGCAGCTTCGAGTCGATCCTCCTCAAATATGGGCTGCACGACCCTGCCCTGGACCGGCTCGCCCAGATCGTTCACGGCGCCGATGTCACAGAGGATGTGGGCGTCACGCCGGAGGCGGCGGGCCTCAAAGCCATCGCCCATGGGTTTGCCATGGTCCACGGTGACAACGACCACCTCAAGCTCGCCCTCGAAACGCCTCTCTACGACGCCCTGTATGCGTGGTGCAAGCACGAGGTGGGCCGGGTCAGGCCGCGGGCGTAACCCCGATTCCGTCGGGGTCGGTGCAGGCGCCGTCGACACGCCGGACCGCGAAGCTCTCCAGGCCCCTGACGCCCGCCTCAACGGGTGCCGCGCCGCGCCCCTCGAGCAGGTTGATCCCGAGGTGATGGTGGTAACCCTGCCAGCTCATGAAGCGCATCACTTGCCCCGCCTCGGCCATCAGCTCCATGCCCATCGACTCGTAAAAGGCCTGGCTGCGGTCCAGGTCGCCGACGTTGAGGTGCATGTGGCCGAGGACGGTACCGCCGGAGAACTTCTTGTCCGCTTGGGCGGCGATTCGGAGCAGGCGCTCGAAATCGAGATGGTCGGTGCCGATCTTGAGCCGTCCGTTGGGGTACTGCCACTCGCTGCGCGGCCGGTCCGCGTAGACCTCGATGCCATTGCCTTCGGGGTCGTCGAAATACAGGGCCTGGCTGACGTGATGCTCGGCCGTGCCGGTCAGCGGCAGCTTCTCTTCGAGCGCACGCCGCAGGAAGCCACCGAGCTCCGCCTCGCTTGGCAACAGGATGGCGAAGTGGAATAGGCCGGCGGTGTGCCGCGGCCGCTGGCGGCCTTCAGGCAGCGCCTTGAGGCGGAGCAGCTGCGAGCCCCCGGCGCCCAGGGTGGCCGTCTCGGCGTCACCGCTCATGCGGTTCAAACCGAACCGCTCGTAAAACTCAGCCTCACGCTCGAGGTCGAGGACCTTCAGCTCGACAGAGCCGAGCGGCCACTCAGAACCCATATCGGCCTCAATCTACCGGGTGCCGCGGGCATTCCCAACGCCCGCAGGACAATCGCCGAGCGCAGCGGGTTCCCGGCTGACTCTCGCCGGAAATCGAAAAAGCGGGGTGGGCCTGGCGCCGCGCGCAGCGAACACCAGTTCCGCTCGGGCTAATCCCTTCCCGCCGGCTCATCAGGCGCACCCGCCGGCAGCTTGAGGGTGAACACACTCCCCTTTCCCAGCTCGCTCACCACACCGACGTCGCCGCCGTGCAGCACCGCCAACCGTCTGGTGAGCGCCAAGCCGAGCCCGGTGCCCTCCTGCCGGCGCCCCGCGCTGGAGTCCAGCTGCTGGAACTCTTTGAAGAGGCGCCTGATGTCGGACTCGGCGATGCCGATGCCCGTGTCGGCGACCGAGATCTCGACCGCCTCGGCGAGGCGTCGCGCGCCGATGGTCACGCGGCCGCCCTCGGGCGTGAACTTGACCGCATTGGAGACGAGATTGAGAAGCATCTGCTGCAATTTGCCCGCATCCGCCCGCACCTGATAGCCGGCGCCGACGCGGGCTTCGATCCGGATTCCCTTCTTGGTCGCGAGAGGCTCGATCGTATTCAGAACCTGAGCCACGGCGCTGGCGATCGAAACGGTCTCGACCTCGAAAACCATTTCGCCGGCCTCGACCTTGGAGAGGTCGAGAATGTCGTTGATCAGCCCAAGCAGATGGCGTCCGCTCGAATTGATCTGCTGCAGAAACCTCTGTCGCGTGGCCAGGTCGTACTGGTTGGAGCTGTCATCGAGCATCAGCTCGGAGAAGCCGAGGATCGCGTTGAGTGGCGTGCGCAGCTCGTGGCTCATGTTGGCCATGAATTCACTCTTGTGCTGATCAGCAGCTTGCAACTCTGTGTTGAGGTCCCTGATCGCATCCTCCGCTTGTTTGCGTGCGGTGATGTCGCGCACGAAGCCGACGAACAGAACCTTTCCGCCCGGCGTTGAGGCGGGGGAGATGGCCAACTCCACTGGGAACTCGCGGCCTTCGCGGTCGAGCGCGCTGAGTTCGAGGACCTTGCCCAGCACGGGGCCCTCGCCAGTTGCCAGATAGCGGGCGAGGCCCGCTCGATGCCCCTCCCGGTACTGCTTGGGAACGATCGTGTCGACGAGGACCTTGCCCAGAGCCTCGTGGCGAGGCCACCCGAAGGTGGCTTCGGCCTGCGGGTTCCAGTCGGTGATCGCGCCCTGGCCGTCCATGGTCACGATCGCGGTGAGTGAGGTGTCGATGATCGCCTGCAAGCGGGCGTGTGATTCGGTCAGGTCCTGCTCGGCCCGCCTGCGCTCGGTGATGTCGCGAGTCACGTTGCCAAATCCACGTAGCCGGCCATCCTCGTCGCGAAGGGCGGTGATCACAGCGTTGGCCCAAAACCGGCTGCCGTCCTTCCTGACTCGCCAACCTTCGTCCTCGAACTTGCCAGCGCGGGCGGCTTCCTCGAGATCGCGGCTTGGCTTGCCTGCCTGGATTTCGCTGTCCGCATAGAAGCGAGAGAAGTGCCGGCCGACTATTTCGTCAGGTCGGTAGCCCTCGATTTGTTGGGCGCCAGGGTTCCATGAGGCGACGTTCCCGTCGGGGTCCAGGGTGATCATGGCGTGGTCCTTGACGCTGTTCATGAAGATGTGCAGCTGTTCGTTGACTGCCTGGCGCAGCTGATCCTCGACTCGGTGCTGCTCGCGATTGCGCTGGTCGAGGTCGTCGAGCAGCAGATTGAGCGCGATGGCCAACCTGGTCGCCACATCCTCAAGGTCCGGCGCGTCAGGCAGGGCAACCCGCGCCGCGGTGTCTCCCATCGACGCCGCCGACATGACCGAGAAGCAGTCGTCGAATGTCGGCGCTCGCGTCACGCCTCGATGCCCATCTTGCGCAGCGCGGCGGCGTTGCCTGTTGCCCTCTTGTGGCCCGTGCAGGTGATCGCGGCCAGGCGCGATCCCGGATCCCAATTCATCCGGATGGTGCCGCCGGTGACGGCCGGGAAGTCGCCTTCCACCGGGTGGAGCTTACGCCGCCGCGACGCCCAAAAGGCCTCATGTGCAACAGCTTCCCCGAACGTCGAGACGCTCACCGGCTCACGTCTACAAGAGCAGGCTCACTCCCGGCGACCGGCGGGATCAGGCCGGCTTGCGCGCTCGAATCGAGTAGCCGAGGGTGCCGAACTCCCGAGCGCTCTCCTCTCCCCGTGCGCCGGCGAACGTGTCAAGCGGGTTGGCGAGCTCGACGTCGAGGAGCCCGGCGCCGCCGATCACGGTCTCCCACCCTGCACACGGCAGGGCGCCGGCGATTCAACCCGTCCACAGATCGATGTTTCGGAGCGCCTCCTCCGGCACCGGCCGCTCCAGACAGATGTCCGCCACCGTCATCCGGCCGCCGGGCCGCAGGACCCGAAAGATCTGGCGGTAGACGCCGAGCTTGTCCGGGCAGAGGTTGATCACGCCGTTGGAGATGACGACGTCCGCCCAACCGTCCTCGACAGGAAGAGCCTCGATCAGGCCCTCCCGGAACTCGATGTTCTTCAGGCCGAGCCTGGCCGCCATCGAGCGGCTGCGCTCGAGCATCTCGGGAGTCATGTCGACTCCGATCACGCTCCCTTCGCCGCCCACCCACAGCGCGGCCAGCAACGAGTCCATACCGCCACCCGATCCAAGGTCCAGTACCCGCTCGCCAGGCTGAGGGCCACCCCAGTAAAAGGGATTCCCGACTTCCGCGAAGGCCTCGCACGCGGCTTCGGGAAGCTGGCTCAGCGGATGTGCTGGATAGCCCAACCGAACGGCATGGGCGCGGCCCGTATGGAAGTGATGCGGGTGCTGGGCGCCGGTCGGGTCGGCCGCCACCTCGCGGTACTTCTCGCGGACCTGGTGGCGAAGCTCTTCGAGATCGACCAGCTCGAGCATCTCAGCCATGGTTCATGACGGCGCCGATCCCTCGTCCGGCGGCCGCCCATTCCGGTAATCCGTCGGTGAGGTATCGGGCCGCGTAACCGTGCTCACGGAGGGTGCGAACCGCTGCCGGCGCAAAGGCACAGTACGGACCCCTGCAGTAGGCGACGATCTCACGCTCGAGCGGTAGCTCCCGCAACCTCTGCTCCAGCTCCGGCAGCGGAATCGACACAGCGCCGGCGACATGCGCCGCTTGATACTCCTCAGCCGGCCGGACATCGACCACCAGCAGGGGCTCGCCCGCCTTGAGCCGAGCGAGCAGCTCATCCCCGCTGATCGGTTCGAGGCCTTCCCGTGAACCGAGGTATGCCTCGACGAGGCCCTGCACCCCAGGCAGCCTCTCGACCGCCAGGGAGCGCAGGGCCACCCAGAACTGGTAGACGACCGGCGAGGCGAGCCGGTAGCGCACGCGCGTGCCGTTCCTGGCGGCGGCGACGAGTCCCGACTCCTTCAGGACCTGGAGGTGCCGGCTGGTGTTGGCGACCGACATCGCGACCTGGCGCGACAACTCCTCGACGCTTCGCTCGCCGTTGGCCAGCACGTCGATGAGCTCAACCCGCCGCCCACTTCCCAGGGCATGAGCGACCCGGGCGAATTGATCGAAAAGCTCGACCTTCAGCGCGTGATCCGCCATCGGTGGCCCAGTATCCCCCCGTCCGACCTCATTGTCAAGGGTTCAATTGATATCTTGACAATTTGAGCTCTGGGGCGGAAAATTTCGGGCAACGACTTCTGGTGATGGTTCGATGACGGCCGACAGCATCTCTCCCGAAGAGCTCCAGGAGCTTCTCGCAGCCGCACATGCCGTGACCGTGATCGACATCCGGTCGCCCGCCGACCGCGAGTGGTCGATCCCGGGAAGCCTCCGGGTCGATGCCTACGATGCCGTCCAAACGGGAAGCCTGGGCCCGCTCGCCGGACTCGATTTCCCACGGGGACCGGTGGTGACCGTTTGCGGGATGGGCGGAACCGCCGCCACCGCGACAGCCCTGCTGCGAGCCAGGGGAGTGCAGGCGCTGACGCTGGAGGGCGGGATGCGAGCCTGGTCGCTCGCCTGGAACACTGCCCAGACGACCGTATCCGGCTGCGAGGTCATCCAGGTCCGCCGGACCGGGAAAGGATGCCTCTCCTACATCGTCGCATCGGAATCCGACGCGGTCGTCATCGACGCCTCGGTCGATGTGAATGTTTATGTCCGGTTGCTTGGTGAGCATGGCTGGCGGCTGGTGGCGGTGACCGATACACACATCCACGCCGATCATCTCTCGCGGTCGAGAGCGCTCGCACAGCAGGCCGGCGCGGAGCTGTGGCTGCCCGCCCAGAACCGCGCCCGCTATGCCTTCCGACCTGTGGCTGACGGCGACCGGATCGGCTTCGGTGCAGCGCGATTGGTCGCCCTGCGCACGCCTGGTCACACCGCGGAGAGCACCACCTACCTTCTGGGGAAGGCCGCCGCCTTCACGGGCGACACCCTGCTCTTGGCCGGCGTGGGGCGGCCTGATCTCGAGGGTGGCGGCCGCGACGAGCCGGCGGCCCGCGCGCGTCAACTTCATCAGTCGATCGGTCGCATCCTCGAGCTGCCCCCGGCAGCGTTGGTGCTGCCCGGCCACGCATCACGGCCCGTTCCTTTCGATGGCCGGCTGCTGGCCGCGACCGCCGGCACGATCCGAAAAACGGTGGCCCTGACGCGGCTGGATTCGGAAAGGTTCGTCGACGTCGTTCTCGCGGGCATTCCGCCGGCCCCGCCGAATCACTTCCGAATCGTCGAGCTCAATGAGGGCGGCGAACTCACCGAGAATCCCAGCGAACTGGAGGCGGGAGCCAACCGCTGCGCGGTCGCCTGAAGCCGGCCGGCCCATGACGATCCCATTGCTGCCGATCCAACTCGGGCTGCGCGCGAATTGGCGGCAGTTCGCGCTCCTGGTGGCGATCAACGCCTTCGTCGGGGGCGTCGTCGGAGTCGAGCGCTCGACTCTGGCGCCGCTGGCCGCCCATGATTTTCAGATCGCCAGCCGGGCGGCGATCCTGTCCTTCCTGATCAGCTTCGGCCTGACCAAGGCCGCGAGCAATTTCATCGCGGGCCGCCTCGCCGACCGCCTGGGCCGCCGCGGCGTTCTCCTCGCGGGATGGCTGGCGGCGCTCCCGGTTGCGCCACTCATCATCATGGCGCCCGCCTGGGGCTGGGTGGTGTTGGCCAACGTCTTGCTGGGCGTCAATCAGGGCCTGGCCTGGTCTACGACCGTGAACATGAAGATCGACCTCGCCGGGCCCCGGCGGCGCGGGTTGGCCCTGGGCCTGAACGAAGCCTCCGGTTACCTGGCGGTGTCGGTCGCGGCAGCGGCCGGCGGGTTCCTCGCGGCGAACTACGGCATCCGCCCCACGCCCTACTTCCTCGCCGAGGCTCTCGCGGTATGTGGGCTGCTACTTTCGCTGCTCACCCGAGAAACCAGCCGGCACGTCGAGCTCGAGTCGGCCGGCGCCCTGCCGACGCGATCATTGGGCAACCTGGTGCTGGACGTCAGCTTCCGCGACCGGACGCTGTCCAGCACGTGCCAGGCGGGCCTGGTGAACAACCTCAACGACGGCATGGCCTGGGCGCTGCTGCCACTCTTCTTTGCCGCGCACGGTCTCGGACTTCGGGAGATCGGGCTCCTGGCCGGCGTCTACCCGGCCGTCTGGGGCGCTGGGCAGCTGGGCACGGGCTGGATCAGCGACCACATCGGCCGCAAGCGTCTCATCGTGGCGGGGATGCTGCTCCAGTCGCTCGCGATCGCGGGCTTCGTCCTCGTCCCGGGCTTGGCATGGTGGTTCGCGGCAAGCGTCCTGCTGGGGGCCGGCACCGCCCTTGTCTATCCGACCCTGCTCGCTGTCATCAGCGATGCGGCTCAGACTCCCGACCGGGCGACCTCGGTCGGCATCTACCGGCTGTGGCGCGACGCCGGCTATGCGGTCGGAGGCATCGTGGCCGGCGTGATCGCCGATGTTGCCGGCATCCCGGCGGCGATCCTCACCGTGGCCATGCTCACCGGTGTGTCAGGTCTGGTGGTCGCGGTTCGGATGCGCGAAACGGTGGGCAGATCGCGCGCACCGCGTGGAACCAAGTTCTAGGTTTGTCCTAATCCCCGAGTAGGCGAGACACCGGCTCCGCGATAGCGCGGCCTACGCCGCCCAGCGCACACCCGGCCCGCGCGCCCGCCGCATCACCACCCGCTCCGGCGGCAGGAAGCGGAACTCGCGCCCGGCCTTGACCACCTGCCATCCCCCCTCATGGACGAGTCGATGGTGAGCGAAACACAAAGCACGAGGTTGGCCAGGTCGGTCGGACCGTTTTTGCTCCAGGCGACGATGTGATGCGGCGTCGACCAGTTGACCTGGCGGTCGCAGCCCGGCCATCGGC
>SCQL01000019.1 GCA_004299235.1 bacterium | reverse complement strand
ACGAGCGTGCACACACCGGTCGGCGTAACCAAGGTCGACCACCGGCCGAACTGGTCTATGGTGCTCGGAAGATGCGCCCACGATGAGCCGCGACTGTCGCGACATCTCGTGCGCTGTTCAGCCTAGGGGGCAGGCCCGGGCCCCTTCTTGTAGAAGCGGCACGGCGGGGATTCGGCCGTGGTGTGGAAGTTCCAGTGCCGGCACCAGGCCGTGCCGTCGAACATCCGGCACGTGCCGCAGCTGACCCGAGGATGGTCCACGTGGGTCTTCTTCATCTGATGCTCCGGCCGCTCACCGGCGAAGCCTTGCTTCACAACTGTGAGCGTACGTCCCACAGCTCCGGGTAGAAGCGCTTGCCGAGGGTCGTGCGCAGGTACTCAGCGCCGCTGCTGCCGCCGGTGCCGGTCTTGCTCCCGATCTGACGCTCGACCATGAGTACGTGGCGGGCGCGCCAGTGCGCGAACGTCTCGTCGTGGTCGAGCAGGGTTTCGCACAGGTCGAACAGATCGCCGTGTCGCTCGCGATCCCTGAAGATCTCGAGCAGCGATGGCGAGCCCCGTCGCCTGACCAGGCCGCGAAACGCATCGTCGATCGACGGCTCCTCGAGCCGCCTTCGCAGCCGGCTCATCTCAGCTGTCGTGGCCTCCAGGCGCGCGAGGTACTTCTCTTCCTTCAAGCCTGAGAGGAACTCGATCTCGCGAAACTGCACCGACTGGAACCCGCTGGCCGGCGCGAGCTGCGAGCGAAAAGCCAGAAAGTCCTGGGGCGACATGGTCTCGAGCACCTCAATCTGCTCCACAAGCAGCCGCTCGATGACGTGGACCCGCCGCAGGTGGTGGCGCGCGAAGAAGATGTCGTCATCGTCGATGCGGTCCCGCGCCGCCTCGAGCTCGAACAGCACGACCTTGAACCAGAGCTCGTACACCTGGTGGGCGACGATGAACAGGAGCTCGTCATGTTCGTGGCTCAGGCCGGCCTGCAGCTCGAGCAGCTCAGGGACCTTCAGGTAGGAGCCGTACGAGAGCCGGCGGCCCTCCTCCCCGAATCTCGATCCCACGTCAGAAGGCTAGTGCTTGAAGTGGCGCTGGCCGGTCACGACCATGGCCATCCCGGCCGCGTCCGCCGCGGCGACGACCTCCGCATCCCTCATCGATCCGCCGGGCTGGATGGCGGCGGTCACGCCGGCCCGGATGCCCTCCTCGAGACCGTCAGGGAAGGGGAAGAACGCGTCCGAGGCCATCACCGACCCGCGCGCCCGATCGCCGGCGCGGCGGAGCGCGATCTGCACCGCCTCCACGCGCGACATCTGGCCCGCGCCGACACCGACCGCCGCGCCGTCCTTGAAGAGCACGATGGCGTTGGACTTCACGTGCTTGACCGCGGTCCAGGCCAGGCCGAGCTGCTCCCACTCCGCCTCCGTTGGAGCCCGCCGGGTGACGGTGGTGGAGGTCGCGCGATCGAAGCCGGTCCGGTCCCACTCCTGCACCAGGAAGCCGCCGGGGACCGAGCGCACGTCGTAGTCGAAGAGGCCGCGCCGCGCCGGTTGAGCGGCGAGCACGATCATCGACTTGCGGCGCGCGAGCACTTCGGTCGCCTCGTCCAGGATCTCGGGCGCGATCACCACGTGGGTGACGATCTGCACGATCTGTTCCGCCGTCGAGCGGTCGAGCGGCCGGTTGACGGCGACGATGCCGCCGAACGCGGAGACCCTGTCGCCCTCGTAGGCGAGCCGGTAGGCCTTGGCGATGGAATCGGCAACCGCCAGGCCGCAGGGGTTCATGTGCTTGATGATCGCGGCGGCGGGGCGCTCGAAATCCTGCACGAGCTGGAACGCCGCCGACGCGTCCTGGATGTTGTTGAAGCCCAGCTCCTTGCCCTGCAGCTGCCGGGCGCCGCCAAGGCCTCCGGGATCCGGCCCGATGCGGTAGAACGCCCCCTTCTGGTGCTCGTTCTCACCGTATTTGAGGGGTTGCGTGAGCAGCCCGGCGAAGGAGATCTCGGGGGGAAAGCCGTTGGTCTGTTCCCCGCGCATGTACGCCGCGATCCAGGCGTCGTACGCCGCCGTGTGCGCGTAGGCCTCCGCCGCCAGGCGGCGTCTCATGTCCTGGTCGACCGCGCCCTCATGCAGAGCGCCCAACAGTTCCGAGTAGCGCTCGGGCCGCACGACCACGACCACCGAGGCGTGGTTCTTGGCGGCGGCCCGGATCATCGCCGGTCCGCCGATATCGATCTGTTCGACCGCCTCTTCGAAGCTCACGCCGGGCCGCGTCACCGTCTCCACGAACGGGTAGAGGTTGCAACACACCAGGTCGATCTCGCTCAATCCGTGCTGCCGCAGGGCTTCCATGTGATCAGGCTTGTCGCGCCGCGCCAGGATCCCGGCGTGGACGCCCGGATGCAGCGTCTTGACGCGGCCGTCCATCATTTCCGGAAAGCCGGTTAGGTCGCTCACCGGGCGGGCATCGACGGCGGCGTCCTGGATCGCCTTCAACGTGCTCCCGGTCGCGAACAGCTGGTAACCGAGACGCTGCAGGCCTCGCGCAAAGGCCCCCAGCCCGGTCTTGTCGCTAACCGACAGTAGGGCTCTTGGCAAGTCGCGCCTCCATGAGTTGGATCGCTTGTGGAAGGATTCGGTGCTCGGCTTCGTGCACGCGCTGCCGCAGCGTGTCAACCGTGTCGCCTTCCAGGACTGGGACGGCCTCCCGGACCAGGATCGGTCCGGCGTCCACGTCGGTCGTGACGATGTGCACGGTGGCGCCTGTGATCCTGGCGCCGCTGTCGATGGCCCGCTCGACCGCGTCCATGCCGCCTCCAAACTCCGGCAGCAGCGAAGGATGGACGTTGATGATGCGGTCCGCGAACGCCTCGACGAAGGCCTGCGAGTGCACGCGGTCGTAGCCCGCGTCGACGACCAGCTCCACGCCGTGCGACTTGAAGAAGTCGCGCATGGCCGCATCGCGTTCCCCGGCCGACGCGAAAGCCTTCTGCGAGAGCTCCCCCACCGGGATGCCGCGCTCGCGAGCGAACGCGGCGCCGCCGCAGGACGGCCGGTTGGTGGCCACCGCGACGACATGGAAGCCCCGCTCGACCAGGTTGCGCAGATTCGAGCCCCGGCCTGAGACGGCGACGCCCAGCTTGAGCGTCATTTGGCGATCAGTGGATGACCACCCGATCGGGCCCCGCGTGGCGGACGACCTCACCGACCACCGTGGCGCCGGTGGGTACGTCGTCGCGATCCACCACCAGGATCATTCCCAGCCCCATGTTGAACGTGCCGAACATCTCGTCGTCGGCGATCCGACCACGCTTGCGGAGGAGCTCGAAGATGGGTGGCGCCGGCCACGAGGCCCGATCCAGGCGCGCGCCGAGTCCCTCGGGCAGGCATCGCGGCAGGTTGCCGAGGATGCCGCCGCCGGTGATGTGCGCGGCCCCCTTCCAACTGACGCCGCCGAGCTCGGCGAGGTAGGACCGATGCGGCTCGAGCAGGACCTCGCCCAGCGGCCTTCCCAGCTCGGCGAACACCCGCGTCAGCGGCACGTCCTCGAACACCTTGCGCACCAACGAGTAGCCGTTGGTGTGAAGGCCGTTCGAGTGCAGGCCGACGAGCACGTCGCCGGCTTGGATGCGGGCCCCGTCCGGCCGGCGGCTCGGCTCCACCAACCCGACGATGAACCCGGCCAGGTCGTAGTCGCCCAGCGCGTAGACGCCGGGCATCTCCGCCGTCTCGCCGCCGAGCAGCGCGCACCCGGCGCCGCGGCACGCCTCGGTCATGCCCTCGACGCACTGGGCGAAGACGGCGGGGTCGAGCTTGCCGGTGGCGAAGTAGTCGAGGAAGAAGAGCGGGCGCGCGCCCGCCGTGGCGATGTCGTTGACGCAATGGTTGACGATGTCGACCCCGATGCCGCGGTGTGAATCGGCGGCGATGGCGACCTTGATCTTGGTGCCGACGCCGTCTGCGCTCGCCGCCAGGTGTCCGCCGCCCGGCAGCGCATACAGGCCCGCGAACGGCCCCACACCGACGGCGACCTCCTTGCCGTGGGTGGCGGCGATCAGCGGCTTGACCCGCTCGAGCACCCGCTCATAAGCCTCGATGTCGACGCCGGCGCCGGCGTAGGACAGGCCTTCGCCGCTCATCATGAGGAGGGCCGGACCAGCTGCCGTGAGATGGGTCCCGGGACGTGGCCCGCCTTCACTGGCGTCTCGAACTGCATCTTGTCCATCTCGAGCTGCTGCGGGACCGGTACGGGATACGAGCCGTCGAAGCACGCGCGGCAGAACTCGTGTGACGTGCCGCGGCCGATCGCGCGCATGAGCCCGGGGATGGAGAGGTACTGGAGGCTGTCGGCGCCGATGCGCTGGCGCACCTCCTCCACCGTGCGGCGGGAGGCGATCAGCTCCTTGGTCGAGCCGATGTCCACGCCCATGAAGCACGGAAATCGCATCGGCGGGCTCGAGATGCGCATGTGGATCTCGCGGGCGCCGGCGGCGCGCAGGCGTTCGATGATGCGCCGCGACGTGGTGCCGCGAACGATCGAGTCGTCGACCGCGATCAGGCGCTTGCCCTTGATCGACCGCGGCAGCGGATTCAGCTTCAACATCACGCCCGCCTCGCGCAGCGACTGATCGGGCTGGATGAAGGTGCGGTTGATGTACCGGCTCTTCATCAGCGCCTCGCGGAACGGGATCCCGGCCGCTTCGGCGTAACCGATGGCGGCCGGCGTGCCCGAGTCCGGGAACGGGATGACCATGTCGGCCTCCACCGGCGCTTCCTTGGCCAGCTCGTGGCCCATGCGGATGCGCGCGTCCTCCAGCTCGCAGTTCTTGAGGATGGAGTCGGGCCGGGCGAAGTAGATGAACTCGAACACGCACATCGCGTGCTTGCTCGAGGTCTGGAACGTGACGCTGTGGACCCCGTGCTCGTCCATGATCACCATCTCGCCCGGCTGCACCTCACGCACGAAGTTGGCGTGGACCGTGTCCAGAGCGCAGGTTTCCGACGCGACCACATGCGCCGGCTGGCCGGGAAGGGGGATGAAGCCGATGCACAACGGACGGAACCCGTATGGATCGCGCAGGGCGATCAGCTGGGTCGGCGTGATGATGCCGCACGAGTAGGCGCCCACGATCCGCGCGAACGTCTTCCGGATCACGTCCTCCCAGGTGCGGCCGTGCGTGTGCTCGATCAGCCGCGCCATGACCTCGGTGTCGAGCGCCGTCTCGAACGTCGCGCCCTCCTCCTCCAGCTGCGTGCGCAGCGCGTCGGCGTTCAGCAGGTTGCCGTTGTGCGCGATCGCGCCCGGGCCGAGCGAGGGGTGGTGGAAGGGCAGCGGGTGCGTGTTCTCGGCCCGGCTCGCGCCCGTGGTCGAGTAGCGAGTGTGACCGAGGGCGAGCATGGATCCCTCGCCCAGGTCCTTGATCTGTGCCGGCGAGAAGACCTGCGCGACCAGGCCCATGCCCCGATGCACGCGAACCGACTCGCCGTCCGAAACGGCGATGCCCGCCGATTCCTGACCGCGATGCTGCAGCGAAAAGAGCCCGAAGTAGGTGAGGTTGGCGACGTCCACCCCGCGCTTCGCGCAGATCCCGAAAACTCCGCACACGGCTAACCCACGGCTCCTTCCCAAGCTTGACGCATCTCCGCCAGCGGCAGCCGGAACTGGCCCTCGAACTCGATCGAGTCGCCGCCGGCAAGGCCCAGGAGCGAGATCTCGACGTGATGCCGACGTGCCAGCGACTGCAGCTCGGGCATCGCGCGGGAGGGCACGCTGACGACAAACCGGCTCGGTGATTCACCGAAGAACGCCGCGTCCATACGCAGGGGGGGCTCAGGCCGCAGCCCGGGGCAGCGAACACCGATGCCGCCGAGCAGGCAGCACTCGGCGAGTGCGACCAGCATCCCTCCCTCGGCGCAGTCGTGGGCGGAGTGCAGCAGCCCTGACCGCGCCGCCTGCAGCACCAGGCTGTCAACCGCCTTCTCGCGTGCCAGGTCGAGCCCGGGCGGGCGGCCCGCGACCAGGCCGTGCTCGACCTTCAGATATTCGCTCCCGCCGAGGTCGTTGTGGCTGGACCCGATGAGAAGGACGAAATCGCCCTCGTGGCGCAGCCCGACGCCGAGCCTCTGCCCGTAGTCCTGGATGAGGCCGACCATGCCCACCACCGGCGTCGGATAGATGGCGGACTCGCCCGAGGAATCGTTGTAAAGGCTCACGTTGCCGCTGACCACGGGGAGCTCCAGGGCACGGCACGCGTGCGCGAGGCCCGCGACCGTCTCCTCCAGCTCCCAGTAGACCTCGGGCCGGTCGGGATTGGCGAGGTTCAGGCAGTCGCTCACCGCCAACGGCTGAGCGCCGGTGGCGACGATGTTGCGCGCGGCCTCGGCCACCGCCAGCTGGGCGCCGAGGTGCGGGTCCAGGTGGCAGTACCGCGAGTTGCAGTCGGTGGTCACGGCGAGGCCGAGACGGGTGCCTTTGACTCGCAGCATCGCGGCGTCGCCCCCGGGCGGCACCACGGTGGAATCGCCGACCATATGGTCGTAGCGGCGGAAGATGCCGCGCCGGCTGCTGAGATTCGGACTTGCCAGGAGGCGGAGCAGGGTCGTTCCCGGATCGACCAGCGGCGGCAGGGCCTCAAGGTCAAGCCCCGGCGGTGGTTCGGGGGCGACGCCGACGAGCCGGCGCGCCGGAGCGCCGTTCGTGAGCAGCTCGACCGGCAGCCGCGCCACCTCGTTCCCGCCGTCGAGGACGGTCAGGCAGCCGTCGTCGGTGACCTCGCCGATGACCGCCGACGTGAGGTCCCAGGCGCGGAAGATGCTCTCGACCTCTGACTCGCGACCTCGCTCGACGACCACCAGCATCCTCTCCTGCGACTCGGAGAGCATGACGTCGTATGCCGTCATGCCTCGCTCCCGTCGAGGCACCCGGGCGACGTCGATACGGGCGCCCGCGCCCGGCGCGCGTCCCGCGCACTCCGCAACCGACGACGTGAGCCCGGCCGCGCCGAGATCCTGGATCGCGACCACGGCGTCGGTGCGGGCCAGGTCCATGCAGGCTTCGAGCAGGCACTTCTCGAGGAACGGGTTGCCCACCTGGACCGCCGGCCGCCGCTCGGAGCTGCTCTCGTCGAGCTCGACCGATGCAAACGACGCGCCGTGGATGCCGTCGCGGCCGGTGTCGGCGCCCACCAGCAGGAGGCTGTTGCCCGTGCCCTCGGCGCGCGCCCGCATCAGGCGATCGACGCGCACCAGCCCGACGCACATCGCGTTGACGAGAGGGTTCTGCGCGTAGCAGTCGTCGAAATACACCTCGCCGCCGACGGTCGGGATGCCGATGCAGTTCCCGTAGCCGCCGACGCCGGCGACGACCCCCTCGAAGTGGTGGCTGGAGGCGGGGAGCGGGCCGAAACGCAGCGAGTCGAGGAGCGCGATCGGTCGCGCGCCCATGGCGATGACGTCTCGGATGATGCCCCCGACCCCGGTGGCCGCGCCCTGGTACGGCTCGATCGCCGAGGGATGGTTGTGCGACTCGATCTTGAAAACCGCCGCCCAGCCCTGGCCGATGTTGACGGCTCCGGCGTTCTCGCCCGGGCCTTCCAGCACCGCGTGTCCGGTGGACGGCAGACGGCGCAGGAGCGCCTTCGAGCTCTTGTACGAGCAATGCTCGGACCAGAGCACGCCCAGCATGCCCAGCTCGACCTCGTTCGGGACGCGCTTCAGCTGCTCCACGATGACCCGGTACTCCTCGGGGGTGAGCGCGACCTCACGCAGCCGCCGCTCGTCGACGACAGCCACGGCGGGGGCCTCCTGCCGGGCCGGTTCAGGTCTGGCGGTCAAGACGCCAGGACCCGGACCGCGTTCTCCGCCACCGAACGGAACAGCTTGAGTCCGTCGGTGCCGCCGAGCTCGGCCTCGGAGCAGCGCTCCGGGTGCGGCATCATGCCGAGCACGTTGCCCCGCGCGTTGACGATGCCGGCGATGTTGTGGAGCGAGCCGTTGGGGTTCGCGCCGGGGACGACGTGGCCGTTCGGATCGCAGTAGCGAAACACGACCTGGCCGCGCTGCTCGAGGTGTGAGAGCGTGGCCGGGTCGGCGAAGTAGCTGCCTTCGCCGTGCGAGATCGGGACGCTGATCACCTCGCGGTCCGAGCACTGGGTGGTGAAGGGAAGGTCGTTGCGCTCGACCACGAGGTTTGTCCACTGGCATCGGAACTCGAGTGAGGCGTTACGGATGAGCGCCCCGGGGAGAAGCCCCGCCTCGCACAGGACCTGAAACCCGTTGCATATTCCCCACACCAATCCGCCCCGGTCGGCAAACTCGCCCACCTTCTCCATCACCGGGGCAAACCGCGCGATCGCGCCGGTGCGCAGGTGGTCGCCGTACGCGAAGCCGCCGGGCAGGATCACGCAGTCGCAGCCCTTCAGGTCCGCGTCCTTGTGCCACAGGTACTGCAGCTCGGCGCCGAGCACCTGGTCGATCACCCAACCGCAATCGCGGTCCGACCAGGTCCCGGGGAAGACGACGACTCCAAATTTCATCGATCCTGACCGCCGTCCGTTGCGATCTCGAAACGGAAATCTTCGATCACGTGGTTGGCAAGCAGCTGGTTGCACATGGCTTCGATGCGCTGCCTCGCCTCCTGCTCGCCGGCAACGTCGAGGCTCACCTCGATGTACTTGCCGACGCGAACGTCGGACACCTCCGTGAACCCGAGCGTGGCCAGGCCCTGCTTGACGGTTAGTCCCTGCGGGTCGTTGACCACGGGCTTGGGGGTGACGATGACGCGGGCGATGACGAGGGTCATGGATTCCTCACTCGTTTCTCGGCTTGGGTGGAAACATGGGCTTGCCGACCAGGCGTTGATACGCGGTGAGGTAGCGCTCGCGCGTGTGGGCCACGACCTCCTGCGGCAGCTGCGGCGGATCCGATTCCCGGTCCCAACCCGATCGCGTCAGCCAGTCGCGCACGAACTGCTTGTCGTATGACTCCGGTGAGGTGCCGATCTGATAGGTCGCGGATTCCCAATACCGCGAGCTGTCGGGGGTCAGCGCCTCATCGATGAGGATGAGCTCGTCGCCATGCAACCCGAACTCGAACTTGGTGTCCGCCAGGATCAGGCCTCGTCGCTGCGACAGCTCTGAGGCGAACTTGTAGAGCTCCAGGCTGGCGTCGCGCAGCCTGGTGGCGAGCTCGTCGCCAAGCTCCTTCTTCAACTGGGCGAAGCTGATGTTCATGTCGTGCCCGCTCTCCGCCTTGGTCGCGGGCGAGAAAATCGGATAGGCGAGCTTCTCGCTCTGCCGCAGGCCGGCCGGCATGGCCTCGCCGGCCAGCGTGTGCGAGTCCTGGTACTCCTGCCAGGCGCTGCCCGCGAGATAGCCGCGCACCACGCACTCGAAGTCGATGCGCTTGGCCTTGCGGACGATCATGAAGCGGCCGGCGAGCTGCTCGCGGTGGTCCTTCAGGGCCCGTGGAAGGTCCGGCACTTGGCCCGAGATGAGGTGGTTCTCCTGAAACGTGTCGGTCTGCGAGAACCAGAAGATCGAGAGTTGGGTCAGGACCTTGCCGCGATCTGGGATGCCGTTGGGCAGCACGTGGTCGTAAGCCGATATGCGGTCGGTGGCGACCATGAGGAGCTGGTCGGGCCCGAGCTCGTACGTGTCGCGGACCTTGCCGCGCGCGAACAGCTTGAGCGGAAGGTCCGTCTCGACAATCGCCGGCCCGGCGATCACTTCGACCGGGCTCCCAGTCCGAGCCGCTCGTAGGCCAGGTCGGTGTGCTCCAGCCCGGCCCAGGGGTCGAAGACCGCATCCAGCCTGGCGCCGACCCGAGCCATCAAATCCTTGTCGTCTTCGAGGATGGCCCGGAAGCCAGCACCATCCCCTTCGAGTGCCTTCATGGCCGCCTTCTGCACGATGAGATATGCCTCCTCCCTTGGCATGCCGCTGTCGACCAACGCCAGCAGGACGCGCTGCGAGAACACCACACCCCCACCGAACTGTAGATTGCGCAGCATCCTCTCAGGCCGCACCTCGAGGCCGCGCAGGACCCTGGCCATCTCCTGGCACATGTAGTCGACGGCCGAGCAGGCGTCGGGGAAGATGATCCTCTCCGCGGAAGAGTGGCTGATATCGCGCTCGTGCCACAGAGCGGTGTTTTCGAGAGCGGTGACCAGCTGACCGCGCACGACGCGGGCCAGGCCGCAGACCCGCTCGGTGAGGACCGGATTGCGCTTGTGCGGCATCGCCGAGCTCCCCTTCTGCTCCTTGCCAAAGGGCTCGAAAGCCTCACCCACCTCGCTTCGCTGCAGATGACGGATCTCGGTCGCGATCCTCTCCAGCGTGCCGGCCACCAGCGCCAGCGCGGACATGAAGCTCGCGTGGCGGTCGCGCGCGACGACCTGCGTCGAGACCATGTCGGGTCGCAGTCCGAGCTCGGCGCAGACGTGCTCCTCGACTTTGGGATCGATCGTCGCGTGGGTCCCGACCGCACCGCTGACGCGACCGACCGCGGCTTCGTCCGCCGCCCGCTCCAGCCGTGCCTGCGCGCGGTCGAGCTCAGCCACCCAGCCGGCCACCTTGAAACCGAAGGTGATCGGCTCCGCCACCACGCCGTGGGTGCGGCCGGCCATGAGAGTGCGCCGGTGGCGCAAGGCCAGCGCGGCCGCGGCCTCCCGGACGGCCGCGAGGTCGCCGGCGATGATCCGCGCGGACTCCATCAGCTGCACCGCCATCGCCGTGTCGTTGAGGTCCTGGCTGGTCATGCCGAGGTGGACGTAGCGGGCTTCGGGCTGACCGATGGACTCGCTGAGGACGGTCAGGAAGGCGATCACGTCGTGGCCCACCCGGCCCTCGACCTCGGCGATCCTGTCCGCGTCGAACGAGCCCTTGCGAATCCTGGGCAGGGCCGAGGCCGGAACGCGGCCGAGGGTCGCCCAGGCCTCGCAAGCCAAGACTTCGATGCGCAGCCACAGCTCGAACCGGTGCTGGTCAGACCAGACCGCCCGAACGGCAGGCGGCGAGTATCGCTCGATCAAGAAGGGCGCCGGCTCCCGATGAACACCTGGGGGACGCTCCGATTATAAAGGCGGGAGCCGCTCGGCAGATGTTGTGGCCGGACTTTTGACGGCCCCAAGATGATGTGCGAGTAACGTCACCGCGATAGTGGGTTGGGCGCTGCCGTCGATAATCGTGGGCGGTTGATGGCTGCCACTCGTAACCAGCACTCGGGACTCCTCGTTTGAACCGCCACAGGCTGATCGGCCCGTGAGCGACCTGCGTCGCGACGATGAGCGCGAGCTCGTTGAGCGCGCGAAGCAGGATCCCCGGCAGTTCGGGGCGCTCTACGACCGGCATTTTCAGCAGATTTACCGGTTCGTCTATTCACGAGTGAGGGAGCAAACCGCGGCCGAGGACGTCACTTCGGAGGTCTTCATGAAGGCCCTGAAGGCTGTGCCCCGATACCAGGACACGGGGCGTCCTTTCGCTGCCTGGCTGTACCAGATCGCGGCCAACGCCATCGCGGATCGGTACCGCACGCTCCGCACCGCGCAGCCGCTCGACGATTTCCACGACCTTTCCGTGGCCGGGCCGGCGCTCGAAGAGCTCGCCGCCCACCGCGATGAGATCCGACGGATCTGGGCCCTGGTCGAAGGGCTGCCCTCGCAGCAGCGCACGGCGCTGGTGCTCAAGTTCCAGGAGGACATGAAGATCGACGACATCGCCGCCGCGATGGGCAAGTCGGCCGGCGCGGTGAAGCTCCTGATCCATCGAGGCGTCAGCCGTCTCCGTGAGGACGCCGGCGCCCTGAGGCCGGTGGAATGAGCATCCGGCACGATCCCGAGCTGGACGACATCCTGCAGGACGCCGAGCTGCTGCACCTCGCGGAGCTGCTCGGCTCCGCTCGCCGCCCAGAGCCGCCGATGGACGAGGCGTTCCGCTCGGCTCTCCGGCGCCAGCTCATGCAGAAGGCATGGGAGATGGGGGAAGGCCGCCCGTCGTGGTGGCATCGTTTCGCCGCCCCGCCCCGCCTGGCCTGGGCAGGCGCGGCCGCCGGCCTGGTCCTCATCGCCTCGGTCGTCGTCTACATGGCGATGCAGCCGGCGGGCGGCTTCAGCCAGCTCGTCGTCAACAGCCCGATGGACGGCGCCCACGCGGTGCGGCTGGAGCAGCCCATCCTGGTCGCCTTCAACCAGCCCATGGATCACCCCTCGACGGAGGCCGCCGTCCAGATCACGCCAGCGACCACGGTCACCTTCTCATGGCAATCAAACACCCTGGCCGTCCAGCCGAGCAGCGGCGACCTCGCCCCGAACACCCAGTACCAGGTGACCATCGGTCCGGGCGCGAAAACCGCGGCTGGTCAGCTGCTGGCGAGCCCGCAGACAATCACCTTCGTCACCCAGCCACCTTCGACCATCCCGTCACCCTCACCCTCGCCCTCGCCCCGCCCGTCGCCCAGCGCGCCCCTGGGCGAAAAGCAGCTGGCGGCGCTCGCTGGAAGCGTCAGGTCCGCGGTGCAATGGTCGGCCGACTCGACGGCCATCTACTTCGTCAACGCCCAAGGGGCGCTCGAGCTGGTCCCGGCCAAGGGCGGCAATGTCACGGTCGTGGCTCCTGACGGCGTGTCGTCGCCGTCCGTCGCTCCGGCCGGCGACCGCCTCGCCTACATCCGCGACGGCAGGATCGAAGTCCTCACGTTCGCCGCCGGCACGACCTCGGAGCTGGCGGTGACGCCGCCCCCGTCAGCGGTCGGCTGGGCGAAGGACAAGCTCGTGTGGGCGGCGGCCGATGGCATCTACACGCCGGGGGCCAGCGGGCCGGCCCAGCTCGCTCCACTGCCTGCGAACGGCAATGTGAGCGCCGTCGCGATCGCACCTGACGGCGCCCACGCGGTGTACCAGCAGGAACAGAACCTCTGGCTGCTCGACCTGGCCACGGCCAGGAGCGTCCAACTCGGCCAGGCCGGCGCGCGCTTCCTCGTCTGGTCGCCCAGCGGGACGCAGCTGCTCTACTCGGCCGCGGCCGCGATCGTGGTCTCGGACATGCAGGGCGGCACGGTCGCGACGATTCCATCGGGCGAGCCGAGCTGGTCCAACCAGGACGCGATCCTGCTCGGCAGCGAGACGGATCTGTACCAGGTGCGCCCCGACGGCACGGCTTTGACCAAGCTGGCCGACGGGACCTACCGCGCCCCGGTCTGGGCGCCCAACGGGACCGCGTTCGCGTTCTTCCGCGGCGGTGCGCTCTGGAGCGGGTCCGCGCCGCCGCTGCCGCCGCAGCCGACCGCGCTCGACCAAGCAGCCGCCGTCGTGAACTCGTTCATGCAGGCGCGGCTCAGGGGTCAGCCGGACCAGGCCACGGCGTTCCTCGACGACAACGGCAAGCAGGCTTACGCCCCCGGAGGGCTCAACCTCACGCTCGGCGGCGACCCGTTCTTCTCGCGCTTCTACGTCCTCACGCAGGAGGTCACCGGCACTCAGCCCGACACCGCTCGGTTCGTCGTCCGCCTCGTGCTCACGCACGGCAAGCTCGACGTGAGCAGCTTCGAGGAGACGCTGACTCTGCAGCGCGACCCGGCCGGCAGGCAGTTCCTCATCGACCAGGCGACCGCGGGCGCGCACCGAGACCTGGGCAAGGGGGCCGAGGTGGTCGGGGTGGAGGTCGCCGCCGGCACCCTCAAGGTCACCTTCGACAGCGACTTGGATCCGAACTCGGTGTCGAACGGCGTGATCGTGCTCGACAGCAAGGGCAAGCAGGTCGGCAGCTCGGCCACTTACGCGAACCGGACAGTGACCGTCACCGGGCTGGATCTGAAGCCCGGGAACCCGTACCGGCTCGTGGTGTTGACCACCGTGCGGGATGTGCTCGGCCACAACGTCGCGTCCGAGTACGACCTGGACCTGTTCGGGCCGGCGGTGAAGGATCGCAGCGGCCGCCAGGGCAGCGGCCCCGTGCCGCCGCCGCCGCCCGCAGCGAGCCCCGAGGCGAGCCCGGCCCCGAGCTAGATCAGCTTCAGTGCGCGCGCCGCGCGGCTGAGCGCCGTCACGGAGCCCGAGTGAACGATCCGTCCGTTGAGGGCGGCTTCGAAGGCCTCCCGGAAAGGCAGGCGAAGCATCTCCATGTCCTGCTCGTAGGTTTCGGGATTGCGATCCGACTCGGTGAGGGCTTCGGCCAAAAACATGTGCGCGCGCCCGGTCAGGAACGCCGCCCCGTGGACGACGCCGAGGGACCTGTAGCGGGCGGCCACCAGGCCGGTCTCCTCAGCCAGCTCCCGTCGAGCGCACGCCATCGGCTCCTCGGCCCCCTCAAACGTCCCCGCGGGCACCTCCCACGACGACTCGTCCCAGGCGTGGCGCCACTGCCGGACCAGCATCGTGTCCCCGTTGTCGAAATAGGGAACGATGAAGGCGGAGTCCGGGTTGCTGAGGACCGTGTAGGTAGCTTCGGCGCCGTCGGGAAAGCGAATCTCGTCGTCGCGAAGCTCGAATGGGCCCGAGCGCCCGGTCACGGCGGTGGCGGTGACTGCAAACGGCCGGCCGCTTTGGGGATGCGCGAGCGGAGCTATCTCTGCACCGCCGCCGCGACTGCGGCCACGGCGGCCGCGATGTGACGCGGATCAGCCCCGTAATCGAACGGCGATGAATCGCCGGCCAGCTCCTTGGCCTGCTCCAGCAGCTCGGGGTGATCTTCGATGAAGCGCGTGCTGAGGTTGCCGGCGCGGAAATCCGTGTTCTCCAGGATCGCGCGGTGATAGCTGATCGTGGTGGCGGGACCGGCGACGACGAACTCCCGCAGTGCGCGGCTCGCCCGCGCGATCGCCTCGGCCCGGTCGCTGCCGTGGACGATGAGCTTGGCGATCAGCGAGTCGTAGTGGGGGGGGACGTCTGAGCCCGGGCCGAAGCCCGAGTCGACGCGAACCCCAGGTCCGGCCGGCGCGACCCAGCGCGAGATGCGCTTGGGGTTGGGCAGGAACTTACGCACCGGGTCCTCCGCGTTGATTCGCATCTCAATCGCATGGCCGGTCCAGCTGACATCCTTCTGGGCCATGCCGAGCTCCATTCCGGCGGCGATGCGTATCTGCTCTTTCACCAGGTCGATGCCGGTCACCGCCTCCGTGATCGGATGCTCCACCTGCAGCCGGGCGTTGACCTCCAGGAAATAGAACTCGCCCTCACTGAAGATGAATTCGACCGTGCCCGCATTGACATAGCCCGCCGCGGTCGCGGCCTTGATCGCGGCCGCGCCCATCGCCGCTCGGATCTCGGCGGTCACCGCCGGGGATGGAGTCTCCTCCATGATCTTTTGATGGCGGCGCTGGATGGAGCATTCACGCTCGCCCAGGTGGACGGCATTCCCATGGCTGTCGCAGAGGACCTGAATCTCGACGTGCCGGGGTTTGCGCACGTAGCGCTCGATGTAGACGGTCGGATCGCCGAATGCCGAGCGCGCGGCCTGGGCGCAGCTCTCGACGGCCGGGACCAGCTCGTCCTCGGACTCCACGACCTTCATGCCGATGCCGCCTCCACCGCCGGACGGCTTGACCATGACCGGAAAGCCGATCTTCCGCGCCGCGGCCAGGGCTCCCGCGGGATCGACCGCGCCGCTCCCAGGGGTCACCGGCACGCCATGCTCGATGGCGAGCTGCCGCGCGGCGAGCTTGGAACCGAGCGCGCGCATCGCCGACGCGGGCGGCCCGATGAAACGGATCCCCGCCGCCACGCAGGCTTCAGGAAAGGCCGGCTTCTCAGAAAGAAATCCGTATCCGGGGTGGATGGCTTCGGCGCCGCAGTCGCGCGCGACCTTGACGATGCGATCGAGCTGCAGGTACGACTCGCTCGGCGGCGCTCCACCGATGTGATGCGCCTCGTCCGCGTAGCGCACGTGGATGGCGTTGCGGTCGGCGTCGGAGTAGACGGCCGCCGTGGCGATGCCGAGCTCCCGGCACGCGCGCATGACGCGAATGGCGATCTCGCCCCGATTCGCGATGAGGATCTTCTTGAAGAGCCTGCGCCTCATCCGATCGCCAGCAACGGTTGGTTGGGGCTGACCACCTCGCCTTCCTTGACGTAGACCTGGGCGACGCGACCGGCGACGGTGGTGACGATGTCGTTCTGCATCTTCATTGCCTCGAGCACCGCGACGATTTCGCCCAGCTTGACGTCATCCCCGACCTTGACCGGGAGCTTGACGATGAGCCCCTGCATCGGGGCGATCACCGTGCCCTCGCCGGCCTTTGGCGCCGCCGCCGTGGATACGCTCGGTGCGGCTCCTCCGCCCCCTGACGGCACGACCATCATGCCCGCGCCGGTGACACGCACCTTGAACACCTCGCCTTCGACTTCGACCTCGAACTCGGCGGCGGCCGGCGCCGGCGGGTCGGGCGGATCGGCCGCGGGCGCGGCCGGTGGATCGGCCGGCGCGGCGGCGCTCACCGCCGCCGGCAGGGCGGGCTGCGGCTTCTCGTTGGAGTTCGCGCCCCGCGTGCGTCCGGCGCCGGCCTTCGGCTCTGGGCCGCGCATGAGGTCCGGTGCGAGATTCGGAAACATCAGATGGATGAGGACCGCGTCGTCGCTGGCTTCGAAGCCGGCCTTTCTCACCTGCTGGCGCGCTCGCTCGACCTGGGGTTCGAGCAGGTCGGCCGGCCGGATCGTGATCGGCTCCTCGCGACCGAGGACCAGCCGTCGCAGCTCGTGGTCCGCGGGCACGGGCGGACGGCCGTACAGGCCCTGCAGGTAATCCTTCAGCTCCTGCGTGACGGTCGCGTAGCGGTCGCCGCCGATCACGTTGTAGACGGCCTGCGCGGCGATCATCTGCCGGATCGGCGCCACCAGAGGCGGATAGCCGAGCTCCCGACGCACGAGGTTGGCCTCCTCCAGCACCGCCGCGGTCCGGTCCGCCGCATTGTGGGCGGCGAGCTGGTGGAAGATGTCCTCGAGCATCAGGCCGGGCATCTGGTAGCGGAGGATGCTCGCGTCGACGCGGTCGGCCACCGGGCTCAGGTGCTCGATGTGCTTGCGCTTGAGCTCCTCCACCTCGTGCTGCACCTCCCACATCCGGTCGAGGTCCAAGCCGGTGTCGTACTCGCCGCCGGCGAGGGCGGCGACCACACTTTCCGCCGCCGGCTGCGACGTGCCCCAGGCGAGCGGCGAGATGGCGACGTCGAGGACCTCCGCCCCAGCTTCGACGGCGGCCATGTAGGCCATCGGCGCCATGCCGCTCGAGCAGTGCGAGTGCACGTCGATCGGCACCTTGACCGTTTGCTTGAGGGCGGTGACCAGCTCCCATGTCGCCTGCGGGCTGAGCAGGCCAGAAGTGTCCTTGATCACGACCTCGTGGCAGCCCATGTTGACCAGCCCTTTGGCGAGCGAGCACCACAGCTCGAGGTTGTGGGCGGGGGAGACCGCGTAGCTCAGCGCCCCCTGCACCTTCTTCTTGGCCTTGAGCGCCGCCGCGATCGTCGACTCCATGTTGCGCAGGTCGTTGAGGGGGTCGAAGACTCGGAAGACGTCGACGCCGCACTTGGCGGCGTGCTTGATGAAGAGCTCGACCACGTCGTCGGCGAAGTTGCGGTTGGCGACGAGGTTTTGACCGCGAATCAGCGCCTGTATCGGCGTGTTGGGAGTCACCTTCCGGAGCTTGCGCAGGAAGTCCCAGGGATCCTCGCGCCGGCTGAGCTTGGTCTCGAAGGTCGCGCCGCCGAACGCCTCCATGGCCGCGAAACCGATGGCGTCCATCTTCGCGGCGACGGGGATGATCTCCTCGCCCAGCAGATGCCCGCCGAGCAGCGATTGCTGCGCGTCGCGGAAGGTCGTATCGACCAGCCGGACGCGAGCGGCCTTTTTCGCCATCACCCTGGTCCTGCCAGCGCCGCGCGCCGGTCGGCGTGACGGCGCTCAACCTCGCGATCGCCGAGCCCGATGATGCGCGCGGCCAGCCAGCCGGCGTTCTTCGCGCCCGCCTCGCCGATGGCGACCGTGGCGACAGGAATGCCCGACGGCATCTGCACGATCGAGTAGAGGGAATCGACGCCGCCCAGGTGCTGCGTGGGCACCGGCACCCCGATCACCGGCAGGTCGGTCCAGGCGGCGACGACGCCGGGGAGGTGGGCGGCTCCGCCGGCGGCGGCGATGACGACCTTGAGGCCGCGCTCGCGCGCGGACGAGGCCCACTCCATCACCCCACGCGGGTTGCGGTGGGCCGAGCAGATCTTGATCTCGTGCTCGATGCCGAGGTCCTGGAGCACTTTGACGCACGACTCCATCAGCGGCAGATCGGATTTGGAGCCGAGGATGACGCCGACGACTGGACTCAATGAACCGCCTCCTCAGCGATATCTGAGCGAAAGAACGCCCCCTGGAATCGTACCTGCCGAGCCCCGGCCAGCGCCTTGTCCCGAGCTTCGGCGACGGTTTCGCCCAGCGCGACCGAGGTCACCACCCGCCCGCCATCGGTCACCAGGCCCTGGCCTGGCTCGAACCGCGTGCCAGCGTGGAAGATCAACACGCCGCGCGGCATCTCGGCCAGGCCGCGGATCTGAAAGCCTGTCTTCATCGCCGCGTCATCGGGGTAGTTCGCTGACGCCACGACCACGCCGACGCAGGCGTGCGGACTCCAAAGCAGGTCTGGGAAGCCGGCCAGCGTCCCCTTGGCCGCGGCCAGCGCGAGCGCCACGAAATCGGTGCCCAGCCGCGGCAGCACCACCTGTGCCTCGGGATCGCCGAAGCGCGCGTTGAACTCGAGCGTTCGGATGCCCGCGCTCGTCAGCATCACACCGGCGTACAGGACGCCGCAGAACTCGTCACCTGTGCTCGCCAGCTCTCTGACGGCGGGGACGAGGACGGTGTCGACGACCTCCTGCACCAGCGCGTCATCCACCGCTTGCGGTGGCGAGTAGGCGCCCATGCCGCCGGTGTTCGGCCCACGATCGCCGTCGTACGCGCGCTTGAAGTCACGCGCCGGGGCCAGGGCGACGACCGCCCTGCCGTCGGTCACCCCGAGCACCGACAGCTCCGGACCCTCCAGGCGCTCCTCGACCACGATCGTAGCCCCGCTGCGGCCGAAGCGGCTCTCGACGAGCATGGCGCTGATGGCGGCGTCCGACTCGTCGACGCCAGAGCACACGATGACGCCCTTACCCCGCGCCAGGCCGTCGGCCTTGACCGCGACACGGCCGCCGCGCTCCCGCGCCCAGGCCTTGGCCGGCGCGGGCTGGGTGAACACCTCGAAGTCCGCGGTCGCGATGCCCGCTCGCCTCATCAGCGCCTTGGCGAACGACTTGCTCGACTCGATACGCCCCGCGCCGCGATTGGGACCGAAGACGTTGAACCCCGCGCCGCGCAGGGCATCGCCCACCCCCGCATCCACCGCCGCCTCCGGCCCCAGGATCACTAGGCCGACACGTTCGCGCTTGGCGAAATCGACGAGTCGAACCACATCGGCGGCCCCGATCGGGACGTTGAGCGCCATGCCCCCGGTGCCGCCGTTGCCGGGCGCGCAGTAGACCCGCTCCACGAGGTCCGACTGCATGCACTTCCAGACGAGCACGTGCTCGCGCGCGCCCGAGCCGACGACCAGGACCTTCACCGGCGGGTTATTGGATCACGACGGGAGCTCTACTCCCACTCGATGGTGCCCGGCGGCTTCGACGTGATGTCGAAGACGACGCGGTTGACGCCCTTGACCTCGTTGACGATGCGGTTGCTGATGCGCGCGAGCACCTCGTACGGGACCCGCGCCCAATCCGCGGTCATGGCGTCCTCGCTCGTCACCACCCGCACGGCGACCACGTTGGCGTACGTCCGGTAGTCGCCCATCACCCCAACCGTTTCGAGCGGCGTGAGCACCGCGAACGACTGCCAGACCTGCCGGTACAGGCCGTTGCGCTTGATCTCATCGACCACGACCCAGTCGGCGTCGCGCAGGATCGCCAGCCGCTCCGCCGTGACCTCCCCCAGGCAGCGGATCGACAGGCCCGGGCCGGGGAACGGCTGGCGGTACACCATCTCCTCCGGCATGCCGAGCTCGAGGCCGACCGCACGCACCTCGTCCTTGAACAGGTAGCGAAGCGGCTCGATGAGCTGGAAGCGCAGGCCCGGCGGAAGCCCGCCGACGTTGTGGTGCGTCTTGATCTTCACCGCCGTTGACGCGACATCGGGCGCGGTGGACTCGATGACGTCGGGGTAGAGCGTGCCCTGGGCGAGAAAGTCGATGCGGCCGAGGCTCGACGCCTCCGCTTCGAAGACGGTGATGAACTCACGCCCCACGATGCGCCGCTTCTGCTCGGGATCGATCACCCCGCGCAGCGCCTGCAGGAACCGATCGGTGGCGTCCACGTACCGGATGTTCATGTCGAGGTTGCCGTGCATCACGGCCAGCACCCGCTCCGGCTCCTCCTTGCGCAGCAGCCCGTTGTTGACGAAGACGCAGGTCAGCTGATCGCCGACGGCGCGATGGACCAGGGTCGCGGCCACCGCCGAGTCGACGCCGCCCGACAGGGCGCAGATCACCCGGCCCCCGCCGACCTGCGCCCGGATGCTCTCCGTCGCCTCGGCGATGAACGATCCCGGCGTCCACGACGCGTCGCAGTGGCACACGCCGTACAGGAAGTTGCGCAGCACCTCGCGGCCGCTCGGCGTGTGCACGACCTCGGGGTGGAACTGGATGCCGAAGATGCCGCCGCCGTCGGTGAAGGCAGCCACCGGTGAGTTGCCGCTGGAAGCGAGGGAACGAAAGCCGGGCGGCATCTGGCTCACGTGGTCGCCATGGCTCATCCAGACCGGCAGCTCGTCGTGCAGCCCCTGGAAGAGGCCGTTCGGCTCGCGCACCGCCAGCAGCGCCGGGCCGTACTCGCGAGCGCGGCCGGGGTCGACCTTGCCGCCGAGGTGGTGGGCGATGAGCTGCATGCCGTAGCAGATGCCGAGCACGGGGACGCCGGCGCGCAGCGCTTCAGGGTCGATCTGCGGGGCGCCCGCTTCGTAGACGCTCGCGGGACCGCCGCTGAGGATGAGTCCGGCCGGGTGCCGCTTCCTCAGCTCCGACCACGGGGTGGTGCCTGGAACCAGCTCGCAGTAGACGCTCGCCTCACGCACGCGCCGCGCGATCAGCTGGCTGAACTGCGATCCGTAGTCGAGCACGAGGACCGTCTGCTGGCCCTTGGCCGGAAGGATGCCACCCCGCTCGCGCGGCATGGTCTGGTTGGGGGGCCCGGCGGCGGTGGCGGTCCTGGGGTTCAATCGGGCTGCTCCTGCCGCCCTGCGCGCCTCAGCTCAGCCCTTCCCCATGCCGACATGCTGGGCTTGCTGGAAGACCTTGCCTTCGGAGGTGATCGCGGGCGCGATGACCAGCTCCACGTGCTGGAACTCGGCGATGTCGTGGGCGCCGCACACGCCCAGGGCGGAGCGCAGCGCGCCGGCGAAGTTCTGAGTGCCGTCGTCCACGCGCGCCGGGCCGAGGAGGATCTCCTGGAGCGTCGCCCTGGTGCCGACGTGGATCCGTGTGCCGCGCGGCAGGTTGGGGTCGGGCGTCGCCATGCCCCAGTTGAAGCCCTTCGACGCGGACTCCTCGGCGCCGGCGAGCGGAGTGCCGATCATCACGGCGTCGGCGCCCGAGGCGAATGCCTTGCAGACGTCCGCGCCGATGCGCATGCCGCCGTCCGTGATGACCGCGACCCGCACGCCACCGCGGCGCATGTGCTCGTCACGGGCGGCGGCGACATCGGCCGTGGCGGTCACCTGCGGCACGCCGACGCCGAGGACGCCGCGGGTCGTGCACGCCGCCCCCGGGCCGACGCCGACCAGGATGCCGGCGATTCCGGTCTCCATCAGCTCGAGCGCGGTTTCGTAGTGGACGCAGTTGCCGACGACGACGGGGATGTCGCACGCACGCACCAGCTCTTCGAACGACAGCTGGTGGTAAGACTTCGACGAGTGGCGTGCGGTGAGCACCGTCCCCTGGACGAGAAGCACGTCGGCGCCGGCCTTCTGCACCACGTCGGCCCGCTCCCCGGCTCGCGCGGGGATCGTCGACACGGCGCAGGGGACGCCCGCCGCCTTGATCGCCTTGATGCGCTCGGCGATCAGTCTGGGCTGGACCGGCTCGCGATAAACCTCTTTGAGCACGGCGTTGACGTGTGACTTGTCGGCTTCGGCAATCCTCTTGATGATCGGCGCCGAATCCTCGTACCGCGTGTGCACGCCGTCGAGGTTGAGGACGGCAACTCCGCCCAGCCCGCCCATCGCGATGGCGAAGTCGACGTCGACGACGCCGTCCATCGCAGAGCCCCAGATCGGGATCGGCAGCTTGAAGCGATCGCCCATCGAAAAGGAGATGTCGACCTCTTCGGGATTGAGCGTGACGCCGCCGGGGACCAGCGCGACCTCGTCGAAACCGTAGGCGCGGCGCGCTCTCCGGCCGATCCCTATCTCGAGGCCAGACTGCTCCCCGGGAACCGCTCCGCGGGCTTCGAGTCGGGTCTGATTCAGGGTGTGTTTACTCCAGTGGTGGCGGGGGTTGGCCGATTATAGGGGAAGGCGGTGCGGCCGTGAGCCGCATATCCTTTTACCGAATGTATCGAACACTCGAGTACCTGCGAGGGATTGCTGATGACGACGTCCGCCGTCTGCGGGCGCGCGGCGTCCAGCACACCAACCAGCTCCTGCACCGCACATCACTCGCCATCGACCGTGAGCGCCTGTCCAGGAGGACCGGGATCAGCACCGACCGGTTGCTGGAGTTCGCCCACCAATGCACGCTGCTCGAGATCTCCGGGATGGAGCGGTTTCTGCCGATCGTCCGCCGCCTCGGAATCAATTCGATGCGAGACCTGCGCGCCCAGGACGCGACTCAGCTGCATGCCAAGATCACAGACGCGGTCGGCCTCGCGGGCGCACCGCGCATCTCCGACGTGCAGTACTGGATCAGCCAGGCGACCGCACTGGACATCGTCGAGCAACCGGATGAAAAGGCCCCGCTCCGGCTGACGACCTAGGTCTTCGACGAGCGGCGCGGCCGGGACGGCCGGGTTCAACCATCACCCCTGGTGTGCTCAGACGAAGACGCCCCGGCGTTTTTTCAAGTTGTCGTAGATGCCCCGCTGGATGGTTTCGCGCACCTCATCCGCGAGCCCCATCACCAGGCTCTGGTCGTCCGCCGCTTCCGGCGGATTCGCCTCGACATGGATCGGGGCGTGGAACTGGATGCGCCACTTGCTGGGCAGGGGGATCATGCCCAGCGGACCGAGCCACGGCCAGAACGGCGTCACCGGGAAGTAGGGCAGGCCGAAGAACCTGGCGACCGGCGCGAGATCGGCGATCATCGGGTAGATCTCCTCGGAGCCGACGACCGAGACGGGGATGATCGGCGCCCCGGCTCGGATCGCCGTCGCCACGAAACCCCCACGGCCGAAGCGCCGCAGGCGGTAGCGGTCCTTGAATCGCTTGCCGGTGCCCTTGACCCCTTCGGGGAAGACGAGGACCAGCTCGTCGCGCTCGAGCAGGCGGCGTGTGTCGTCAGGGTGCCCCACCGTCTGCCCCGTGCGGCGCAGGAACCAGCTCAGAACCGGCATGCCCATGAAGAGGCTGGCGACGAGGGCGCGCACGTGGCGCGGCTGCGGGTGCTCGGCGAAAACCGCGGTCTTGATCATCGTTCCGTCCCACGGCAGCACGCCTGCGTGGTTGGCAACCAGGAGGGCGCGGCCGGTGGCCGGCACGTGCTCGACGCCGGTCGTCTCGACCCGCCAGTAGTCGCGGTACATGACCATGAACACCGACAGGAACGACTCGGTCCACTCGGCATCGAATCCGAAATCGTCGACCTCATAGTTCGGGCCGCGCTTCGCGAGCTCGCGCTGCCTGTACGCGAACTGGACGAACTCCATGACCCGGTTGAGGTCGATGACATCCCTTCCGGTCAGCCGGCGCAGGCGAAGCGAGAGTTCGCCCAGTCCCTGGAGGGCGTAGAGCGGAGCCTGGCGCCGCAGCCGGCGCACCGGCCTGGGCAGCCGCGGCAGCCTGCCGTTCGGCACGATCGCCGCCTTCTGGCTGTTGCGCCTCCGCTCCTTCGCCTGCGGAGACGCGCTCATCGATGCGCGACCACGGCGGAGCCGCCCCGGTGGCCGTTGCGCTCATGGCGGCGGCGGCGCTGCAGGTAGCGCTGAAGCTCGTATTCCTGCGGCGGCGACGGGGCCCCGATCACCTCGGTGTCCTTGCCTCGGGCCAGGCCGTCCATGACCGCCCGCGAGCTGTGGCCGGGCTTCCAGCCGAACTCGGCTGCCAGCCGCGAGGTGTCGGCCACCGAGCCGAACGCGATGACGTCCGCCAGGTGGCCCGGCAGGTCCACGTGGGTCGCCGCGCGCAGCCCGAGCCGCATCAGCCAACGCCCGACCGGAAGCAGCACGGGTGCCGGCCGGCCGCCCATGATGGCGATCGCCTGGCTCAGCAGGACGACGCCGTCCGCGGCGACGTTGAAAACACCCGCGTGGTCGCCCATCACCGCTCGGACGACCGCCTCGGCCGCATCGTCTTCGTGCAGCAGCTGCAGGCGCGGATCGAAGCCGGCGAAGGTCGGCACGATCGGCAGTGACAGGTACCGGGCAAGCGTGGTGTCCTCGCTCACGCGGAATCCCAGACGAAGGACGGTCACCCGGCAGGCCTCGTTGCGGAGGGCGAACTCGCCGACGAGCTGCTCCAATTCGATCAGGTCGCGCGTCACCGAGGAGCCCCGCCGCTCGCCGATGTTCATCTCTTCGGCAAAAAAGGACGGGTCGGTCGGCCCCGCGCCGTAAACCGCCTGGCTCGATTTCACGATCAGCCGCTGGACCGGGCTCGAGGGACCGGCGCATCCGACCAGCACGTTCATGGTTCCGATCACGTCCGTCTCGTGGACGGCCCGCTCGTGGTGTGGGGAGTCGACCATCACGGCCAGGTGCACGACGGTGTCGATGTGGAGCCGGCGCACCAGCTTACCGATCACCGACTGCCGCGTATCCGCATGCACGAAGTCCATCGCCTCGAGCGCGCTGACCGGGTCGGCCAGGTCGCAGCCGAACAGATGCGGGACCTGCGGGGCGAGGCGGCGCGCGACCTCAGCGCCGAGGGGATTGGATACGCCGGTGATCAGGACGCGGTTGGGCCCTGCGGGGATCACTCCCCGATTATGGATAGATGCCCCTGACAGTCGTCGCGTTGGCCACCCGCTGCACGGCCAGGGCGTAGGCCGCGAGCCGCATGTCGATGTGCTTGTTGACCGAGGTGTGGAGGATCTCGTAGAAGGCGCGCGTGATGACGTGGTGGAGCTTGGTGTTGATCTCCTCCTCCTCCCAGAAGAAAGCCTGGAGATCCTGGACCCACTCGAAGTAGGAGACGATCACGCCGCCCGAGTTCGCGATGATGTCCGGGACGACGAAAATCCCGCGGTCGTGAAGGATGGGGTCGGCCCCGGGCGCGACCGCGGCGTTGGCGCCTTCGGTGATCAGGCGGGCGCGAACGCGGCTGGCGTTTTCCTCGGTGATCTGATCCTGGACCGCCGCCGGCACCAGCACGGTGACCGGCAGCTCGATGAGCTCGGCGTTGGTGAGGTTGTCGGCCTTCTTGAAACCGCTCACCCCGCCGCGAACCTGCCGGTGCTCTTCCAGGGCGGCCAGATCAAGGCCTTTCGGGTTGTACACGCCACCTCTGGAGTCGCTCACGGCCACCACCTTGAGCCCGGCCTCCGCCAGCAGGCGGGCCGCCGATCCGCCCACCTGGCCGTAGCCCTGCACGGCCACCGTCGGCGTTTCATCGTCGACGTGAAGGTACTTCAGGCCCTCGAGCGTGAGGTAGGTGGCGCCGCGTCCGGGGGCGTCGACACGTCCCTCCGACCCGCCCACGTCGACCGGCTTGCCGGTGACCGATGCGGTCACCGAGTGTCCGGAGTGCATGGAGATGGTGTCCATGATCCAAGCCATCACCTGGGGGTTGGTGCCCATGTCCGGCGCGGGGATGTCCTTTTCCGGGCCGATCAGGATCGCGATCTCGGTCGCGAATCGCCGGGTCAGGTGCTCGAGCTCGCTCGACGACATCTTGCTGGGGTCGCAGGCGACCGCGCCCTTCGAACCGCCGTAAGGGATGCCGACGGCGGCGCACTTCCACGTCATGAGCATGGCCAGCGCTTTGACCAGGTCCAGGTTGACGTCGGGGTGGTAGCGGATGCCTCCCTTCGCCGGCCCGCGGCTGATGTTGTGCTGCACGCGCCAGCCCGTGAACACGCGGACCGAGCCGTCGTCCATGCGCACCGGGAAATGCACCGTGAGCTCACGCTTGACATCGCGCAGGCCGCGGCGCGCGCCGTCGGAAAGACCGATCACGTCGGCAGCGGCGTCAAAGCGCCGCTGGGCGGTCTGGAAGGCCGGAGCGCGAGTTTCGACCGCCATTTCGGGACTCCGATACTACTCCGAAGAGGCTGGGAGATCTAAAGATCTCGCCGCAACAAAACTCCGGGCGAAGCTTGGGGGTGCCGAGAAGGGGTGCGGGGTGACGGCGACGCGTTGATCTTGTTCAAGCAGAATTGCGGGCATGTCGCGTCAACAGCTGGCCAGCGCCGTCGTGGTGGCGGCGGTCGCCCTAGCGACCGGGTTCCTGGTCGCCGGCCAGGTCAAGGCCCAGCTACTGACGCCCTCCAACCAGGTCGCCCGCTACCAGGCTCTCGTGCGCAGCGTGCAGGACCTGGAAGCGACCAATGCCGGGTCGCGCCGCAAGATCGCCGCCCTGCGCACGCAGATCGACGTGCTGGAATCGGACGCCGCCCAGCGCTCCGCCGCCACCCAGGCCCTTCAGAACCAGGTCTCGGACCTGCGCGCTCACGCCGGGCTCACCTCGATGCACGGACCGGGAATCGAGGTCGACCTAGGCAACGGCGTGCCGGCGCCCGACCAGAGCGGGCAGACCCGCTACCTGGTCAATTTCCAGGACGTCCAGGACGTGGTCAACCTGCTGTTCGCGCAGGGCGCCGAGGGCATTGCCGTCAATGGGCGGCGGATCACCCCGCTGACCGCGTTTTCAGGATCCGAAGGCCAGGTCGTCATCGACCAGGGGCCGCCCCTGTCCTCGCCGATCAAGGTCATCGCCGTCGGCGACCGCAACCGGATGCAGGCGGCGCTCGACGCCCCGTCGGCGCTCCCGGACATACGCGCGCGGCAGGTGCAATTCCAGCTTCGAGTCACCTATTCCGGCAGCCCCGACCTGTCGCTCCCGGCGTACGACTCGAGCTTGCAGATCTCACATGTCAGCCCGTTCTAGGCCGGCTCGCGGCCCGCGGCGGCGGTCGACGGCCCGCGGCGTCAGCGTCTGGCTGATCGCGTTGGCGGTCGCGTTCATCGCCACCGTGCAGATCCGCAGCCAGGCGGAGGTCGAGCGAAGCCTGGCCGGCACGGACACGACCTCGCTCGCCTTTTTGATCGACGACCTCCACCGGGCCAACGACCTGCTCGACGCCGAAACGACCGACCTGACCAAACGCCAGGTCGCGCTGCAGTCGGGCACCAGCGGCGCCGCCGACCAGGTGTTGACCGATGAGGCCAACCGGCTGCGGGCGCTGGAAGGGCTGGTTCCGGTGCACGGACCCGGAGTGGTGCTCGTGATCGACGCCGGCGGGCTGAAGGTCCTGGACCTGCAGGATGCGTTGAACAATCTCGCGGTCGGCGGAGCGGAGGCGATCGCGGTCAACGACCGGCGGGTCGTCGCCGGCGTGCCGATCGAGCAGGCCCCAGGCGGGGTCGCGATCGGAGGAGTGGTCGTGCCACCCCCCTGGACGATCACGACGATCGGTGACGCCAACCGCCTGGCGGAGACGGCCGAGCTGATGACGCAGCAGCTGCGCGCCGACCGCCGCGTGCGTCAGGCGACCTACCGCGTCGAGGCGGACGTGGTGATCCGGGCGGTCGTCAGCGAGCGGCCTTTCGTTTATGCGACCTAGCGCACCGACCCAGAAATACTTTGCGGGTTGCAGCGCCCCTGCGGGGCGGTGCAATTTCGGCGGCGCCGAAACTCATACCCCAGAGCGGCCCATCTGCGTCGTAGTCGGCTCCGCTCCTCGCTCACGCACGGCACCAGCGGGGTCACGGCCGGTATGAGCCCGGCTACTTACCCCGCCGGCTCTTGTTGGTCTTGGCCGGGGTCTGCGCGCCCAGCCGCTTGAGCTGGGCGGCCAGCCGGTCGAGGCGTTCGTTGACCTGGTCGATGTCCGACCGGCTTGGGATGCGAAGGCGGCGGAGCGCCCGCTCGATCGCCTCGTCGGCCAGCACCTCGAGGTCGCCGCGACGCCGCTCCATCTGGTGCCTCAGATCGGCGGGGACGTTGAGGGTCTTGCGCACGTAGTCCAGAAGCGCCTGGCCGCGTTCGTGGATGACCTCGCCGCCGGCGTCGACCAGCCGCGCGGGGCCGCGTTTCTCCTCGGACAGGACGATCTGCGAAAGGATCACCTGGGTCAGGTCGTGTCCGTTCTCCCGGTCGACAACCTTGATCTCATGCCCGTCGCGCACGAGCTCGGCGATACCTTCCAGCGTGATGTAGCGACTCGTGCGCGTGTCATAGAGCTTGCGATTCGCGTACTTCTTGATAAGGTGTCGTTCAGGGGTTGGAGTCATTTCGTCCGGCCCATTCTAACGCGGTGCGTTATCAGGGAGGTTGATGCATGGCAGCACCAAAGCGGGCGTCAACGCGATCCAGGCTTTTGAAGCGGGCGGTGAAGGCCGGCCGGTCGGCGCTGCGCGAAGCGGAGAAACGGGTGCCCGGTGACCTGCGCCAACAGCTCGAGCGAACGATCAAGGATGGGCAGAAGACGTTGCAATCCGCTCTCCAGCAGGTGCAGGCCCAGGTGGATCGCACCGCGCGTCAGGCCGACCTCGACAAGGCTCTGAAGCGCCTGGACGGCTTGAGCCGGCAGGTCCAGCAACTGGCGCGCGCCGCGGCATCGCGCGGCGCCGAGGTCGCCCCCAGAAAAACCGAACGCAAGCCCGCGGGGCGCCACGCGGCTGCACGCCAACCCGCGGCGCGCCGGTCTGCCGCCCCCAAGGCGGCCCCCAAAACAGCCGCCCGCGGAATCGCGGCGGCGAGGCGTCCATCGTCGCGGCGGACCGCCGCGGCGGCCGGGCCGCACGTCGAGCCGGCTCCCCCGGGCTCGATGCCCGGCCCGCCACCGAAGGGGGTCGACGCGGACGGCAATGCCAGCTGATCCGGCCTCGCCGGGACGCTAGAGCGAGCCGAAGACGCGTACTCCGCCCAGGAGGACCGCTCTCGGGCGGGGGCCCTCGGGGTGGGGTCCAGTCGCCATGAGGGGGTCGCCTTCGTAGACCTGGAGGTCCGCCAGCATGCCCGGCTCGAGGCTTCCCTTCCGGTTTTCCTCAAAGCTTGCGTAGGCGCCGGCCGACGTGTACGCGCGCAGCGCCGCCAGCAAGCTGATGCCGTTCACCTGGTCGTCGACGGCGACGCGAATTCCGGTCCACGGGTTGGGATCGGGAACGACCGGCAGGTCCGAGCTGAACGCGACCGGGACCCCAGATCGCAGCAGGGGGCCATGGGGGACGAGGTGAGAGCGGTCACGAGCCGGAAAGAAGATCGCCGACGCGACCCGCCCGAAGCGAGCCGCCATCGGCTGCATGACCGCCACCATGCCAAGCTTGGCCAGCCGGGCCTGCAGGTCGGGCGGGCAGATGGTGCAGTGCTCGACGCGATGGCGCAGGTGAGCGCCGCCGGACGCTTCAACGGCGTCGCACATGGCTTCGATGGCGCCATCCCCGATGGCGTGCGCCGCCACCTGCAACCCCGCCGCGGTCGCGCGGCCGACGAGCTCGCGGAGCTCGGCCGGCGACGTGCGCCAGACGCCCCCGCCCGATCGCATCGCAACTCGATCCGCACCTCCGTCGACGAAGACTTTGATCGGGCCCGCTCTGACGAGGGCGCCGCCAAAGCCCGCCCGGACGCCCAGGCTGGAGGCGGCGTCCAGCAGCTCCCAGGAGAGGAACTCGTTGACGCGCAGCTTGAGCCGCCGGCCCGCGGCCAGCCCCTGGTAAGCGCGCAGGTCGTCCGCGAAGCCGCGGTTGACGGCGGCGCCGACCGAGGTGATGCCGCGCGAGAGCAGCAGGCGCTGGGCTCTCAGGATCCCCTGCGTTCGGCGCTCGAGGCTCGGCGGCGGCTGCACGTCGGCGACCAGGCGCATGGCGGTCTCGAGCAGCAGCCCGTTGGGCGTGCCGTCAAGTTCACGGCCGATCCGGCCGCCAGGCGGATTCGCTGTGTCGGCGGTGATTCGAGCCACCTCCAGCGCGGCCGAGTTGGCGACGCGCGCGTGGCCGCCACGCTCGTCGATGAAGCACGGGCGCCGGCCGGTGACGCGGTCCAGCTCGCGCCGGTGGGGCTGCCGGCGCTCCGCCAGCTCATCCGCCCGGTAGCCCATCCCGTGCTGCCATTCGCCGGGCTTGAGGCGCCGCGCATGCGCCTTCAATCGATCGAGGATGTCACCGACGCTCCGCGCGCCCCCAAGGTCCGCGCCGAAACGGGTCAGGCCGTAGTAGACGACATGGGCGTGCGCGTCATTGAACCCCGGCAGGACGGCCGAGCCCGAGAGCTTGACGACCTGGGTGCGCGAGCCTCGAAGACCCATCAGCTCGGCGCCGCCGCAGGCGATCACCCGCCCGCCGGCGACCGCGAGGTGGCTGTTCGTCCTGAGGCCGGAGCGTCCGAGCGTGCGAATGCGGCCGCCGGCGAGGATGAGGTCGGCTTTCAAGCGGGGTTAGATTAATCGCGTGACGGCGATCGACCTCCGCTCCGACACCGTCACCCAGCCGACCCCGGAAATGCGACGGGCGATGATGAACGCGCCGCTTGGCGACGACGTTTTCGGCGACGATCCGACGGTCAACCGCCTCGAGGAGGTCGCCGCCGCCCGGCTCGGTAAGGAGGCGTCGGTGTTCGTGCCGACCGGCACGATGGGCAACCTGATCGGCACCGCGGTCCACGCCCGCGCCGGTGACGAGATGATCGCGGACGCGCACTCGCACACGTTTCTCTACGAGGCCGCCGGCGCCGCCGCCATCGCCGGGGTGCAGATCCAACCCGTGGAAACCGAAGCCGGTGTCATGTCGGCGGAGCAGGTCGTCGCTGCGGTGCGGCCGCGTGACGACTCGCATTTCCCCCTGACGGCGATGGTGAGCTTTGAGAACACGCACAACCTGCACGGCGGCGTGGTCTGGCCGATGCCCGCGCTGCGCGCGGCCTCCGACGCGGCCCGGGCTCAGGGCCTGCGGGTGCATCTCGACGGCGCCCGGATCTTCAACGCGGCGGTGGCGCTGGGGGTCGATGTCGCGGACATCGCCGCGTGCGGCGACACCGTGACCTTCTGCCTGTCGAAAGGGCTCGCCTGCCCGGCCGGCAGCATGTTCTGCGGGTCGCGTGAGGCGATCGAGCGGGCCCGGCGCTGGCGCAAGCGGCTCGGCGGTGGGATGCGCCAGACCGGGGTGCTGGCGGCCGCCGGGCTGATCGCCCTCGACAGCATGGTCGACCGCCTGGCCGAGGACCACGCCAACGCCCGAATCCTGGCCGAGGGCCTCGCCGAGCTACCGGGCATCGGCTGTGAGCTCTCGCGAGTCCAGACCAACATCGTGTATTTCGACCTCCAGCAGACGACCGCCTCCGAATTCGAGGAGGAGTGCCGGCGGCGCGGCCTCCTCGGTGGCGCCACCGGTCCGCGCCGCCTGCGTTTCGTGACCCACCACGGCATCAGCGCCGCCGACATCCGGTCGGCGCTGAAGGTCTGCGAGGACGTGCTCAGCGCCTGAGCGGGCGGCCCTCCCCCTGACGGGCATCCAAGCGAGCTAGTCCGCGAGCAGCGAGGCCAGCAGAATCGGATCGATGTTCCCGCCGCTGACCACGGCGACGGTCGGCACCCCGGGAGTCAGCTGTTCCAGGGCCGCATACGCCAGCGCCCCCGCGCCTTCCGCGACCACTTTTCCGGCGGCCGCGAGCTGAGGGACCGCGGCCCGCAGCCGTGGCTCGGGCACGGTCAGCCAGCGGTCGACGCATTCCTTCAGCAGCTCGAACATCCGCGCGTCGAAGGGCGCCGTCGTGCCGTCGGCGATCGTGTCCGGGCGCATCGACACGGGCCCGCCGGCCGCCAGGCTGCGGGTCCAGAGCGCATAGCCGTCCGACTGCACGCCGATCACTTCAATATCGCGGCGCGATCCCTTGAGCGCCGAAGCGATGCCGCCCACCAGCCCGCCGCCTCCGACCGGGACGAGGACCCTCGCGAGGTTGGGCACGTCCTCGAGCAGCTCCAACCCGATGCCCCCGTGGCCGGCCATCACCTCGGGTGAGGCGAAGGGGTGGATGAACGCTTCAGGCTCCTTCGTCCAGCCCTCTGCCGCCATCCACTCGTATAGAGCCTCGCGCGGCATCGGAATGGGGGTGGCGCCCCAGCGCTTGACGCCTTCGACCTTGGGTGGCGGGGCGGTGTCGAACATGACCACCCGACACGGGACGCCCAGCCGGTGAGCGACGTAGGCGCAGGCCTGGGCCGCATTGCCGGCGCTCACGGTGATCAGGCCCCGGCGTAGCTCGTCTTCGGGCAGCGCCAGAGCGGCGGCAAAGAAACCCCGCACCTTGAAGCTCCCAGTCGGTTGGACGCATTCGAGCTTGAGGAGCGCGCCTTCCACCGGGACCAGGGGCGTCCTCTGGACGTAGGGCCGCGCCCGCTCCGCCGCCGTCCTTATCCGCTCGACGCCAATCACTCGGATAATCGTAGGGATGCCGATTTACGAGTACCGGTGCGAGGCGTGCGGCAAGCGATCGTCATCGCTCCTGGGCAGCTTTGCCTCGCCCGACCCGGCGTGCCCCCACTGCGGCAAGCCCGCTCTCCATCGCCTCGTCTCGAACTTCGCCACCGTGCGCTCCGCTGAAGGGGATGGCGGTGACGAGGGCGAATTCGGCGACGACGACCTGGGCGGCGGTGACGACTTCGGCGGCGGTGACGACTTCGGCGGCGGTGACGACTTCGGCGGCGGTGACGACTTCGGCGGCGGTGACGACTTCGGCGGCGACGATTTCTAGCTAACCGACGCCCAGCACGTCGTTCGCGGCCTGGATGAGCTCCCGGCTGTGGGCCTCGTCGTGGGCGAAGATCCGGAACAGCGCCATGCGCACCGGCAGCCGCTTGAACAGGTCGAGCACGCGGCTCTGCTGGTAGCGGTCTTCGAGCGGTTCATAGATGAGTATGTCGGCGGTCTCGTTGATCGGGTTGAAGGCGCGCGACTCCTGCGCGGCCACGTCGACCTCGAACACGATGTCGCGCGCCGTCTCCGGCAACCGCTCGCGGATATGACGCGCGAACTGCTCGCGGGTGACGCTGAGGGCTTCGTTCGGGATGTCTCGGGCATCGGTGTGGCCCTGGTAGATGAGCTTCCATCTGAGCTTGCGCGCGACCACGTCCGCCCATGCGCGGCCAAGCTCCCGGCGTTCGGCGTCGCCGTCACCCGCCGCCCACCGGTTGACCTCCGAAAGCAGCGACCATTCGGTGAGCGCCTGGTAGCGGTCCAGCAGTTGCAGCGGATTGCCCCCGAGCAGCAGCTGCAGCGTCGGGCGGAACACCTCGCGCAGCTGCAGGTCGATGCGGCGCACGGTGCGGTGGAAGTAGACCTGGTGGTACAGGTACAGCCGCGCGGAAAGGAACATGTACAGCGCCTCGGCGGCGTGGGCATGGAGCGTCAGGCCGCGCTCCGAGATGAAGGAGTAGTGAATGATCCGCTGCACGTCGACCGGCCCCGCCGCGACGCCGCAGATGTAGGAATCACGCGGGACGTAGTCCATGTTGTCCGCCGAATAGGCGCCGACCAGCGCCGGCCTCAATGCCGCGAGCCACGGAGGAGGGTGGAAGCCGTCCAGGTCGGCCGATGAGATCAGGTATGCGACCCAGCGCGGATCGATTTGCTCCCTCCGTTCGAAATCGGCGCTCGGCGACGCGCCCAGGGCCTCGATCAGCGGAGCCAGGGGCCCGGTGATCAGGGCCCGTCCGATCACCTCATGATCGATGCCCCATGCGTCGAGGTAGTTCTCGTCGAAGAAGTGGCCAAACGGACCGTGGCCGACGTCGTGCAGCAGCCCCGCCATGCGCATGGTCTCCTCGACCACCTGCGCCGAGGGCACGGACTCGCAGCTGGCGCGCAGCGAGGGGTACAGGTGGCGAGCCCACTCCCCGGCCAGGTGCATGGCGCCCAGGGCGTGCTGGAAGCGCGAATGCTCCGCCGTGGCGAACACCCACCAGGCGCTCTGCAGCTGGTGGATGCGGCGCAGACGCTGGAGCCAGGCGGAATCGACCAGGTCCTGCTCGGCCGCCAGCCCGGCCACGCCCCCAGGCCCGCCCTTGGTGATGCGAAGGTATCGGTAGATGGGATCGCTCGACAGGTTGGCGCGCGAGTACTCGGCCGGAAGCTCAGCCATGCAGCGATTATCGCGGCCCGTGTCAGCGTGAGCGACGGGCTCAGGCACGGCATCGAGCTTTTCAACCGCGGTCGTTACTGGGACGCGCACGAGGTCTGGGAAGGCGAGTGGCTGCCGGATCGCAAGGGTCCTGACGCCGGCTTTTACAAGGGAATGATCCAGGTCGCGGCCGGCTGCCTGCATTACGGCCGCCGCAACCGGCGCGGCGCGAGCAACAAGTGGCGGAGCGGCGCGGACTACCTCCGCCCGTACCTGCCCGAGCACCGCGGGGTGCGATTGGTGGAGCTGGTGACGGCGGTGGACGGGTTGCTCGCGGCGATGGCGGCCAACGGCTGGCCGGAGCTCACGATGCCGGTGATCCGCCTTCAGGAATAGGGAGGAAAGCGGCGCCCGGCGGCGGATTCGATGAGGCCGCCGTGGCCGAGGCGCCGCAGGTCCCCGGCTTCAGCGCGGCCGTAGGCGAAGACGAACGGGAGCAGCAGGTCGAGCGAGCTCGATCGGCCGAAGCCCGCGCACGACGCCACGCCGACCACCGCGGCCTCGCCCAGGCGGCCGAGCCACAGCATGCTGCCGGGGTGCATCGGCGCCCCCAGCTGCAGCAGCGAGCCGCCCGCGCGCGTCAGCTCGGCGTACGCGGGGTCGAGGGGATCGATCGCGGAGGCGCCGGCGAACAGCACCAGGTCCGCATCCACCGCCACCGCCTCCTGGTAAGCCGCGGCCACGGCCTCAGCCGTGCGCGCCACCTCACGCACCTCCAGGACGTCCGCGCCATACCAGCCGAGCTTGGCGGTCACCGCGACGCGGAAGAGCTCGCGCGCCTTCGGCTTCAAGCGCTCGGTCGCGACGACGAAGGTCTTGAGCGGCCGGAACTCGAGCAGCTCCACCACCGGGCCCTGCTCACGGCAGATCTCCTCCGCCGCCGCCACCAGGCGGCCCGGCACGGCCACCGGCGTGACCTTGCAGCCGGCGACCTCCTCACCCTCGGCGACCGCCTGGCCGTCCATCAGGGTGAAGACGGAGATGCAGCCGAGTGCGTTGAGGGCGTCCACCAGGTCGCCGCGCACACGCAACAGACCGCGACGCCGGGCGACCAGGCGGACCTGGCTCTGGACCGGTCGCCGCGGCTCGAGACCCGGCCTGACGAGCGCCGCGGCCAGCCGGCGCGCGGCGGCATCCTCGTGGAGGTCGCCAGGCTCGAGCTCGACGACATGGACCTCGCCCGCCTGCCGGACCCGATCGAGGTGCTCGCCGCCCAGCACCGTCCCCTTGCGAAGGTTGGGCCCGAGGTCGTGGACCAGGACCCGTCCGACCACGTCCTCGACCCGGGCGGATCCGTCCAGCCGGTGAGCCCTCACACCTGGCAGCATAGATTCAGAATGATGGCGACCACTCCGGCGATCCGGCTCTACAACACCTTCACGCGCACCAAGGAGGGGCTCCGTCCTCTGGCCGGCGGGACCGTCCGGATCTACTCCTGCGGGCCCACCGTCTATCGCTACGTGCATGTTGGGAACCTCCGCACGTTCATGCTGCCGGACCTTTTGTGCCGGAGCCTCGAGTACCTCGGCTACCGCACCGAGCAGGTGATGAACATCACCGACGTCGGCCATCTCACCGACGACACGTTCGACCGCGGCGAGGACAAGATGCTCGTCTCCGCGCGCCTGGAGAAAAAGTCGCCGGCAGAGATTGCGGCTCACTACACCGCGGCATTCATGGCGGATGCGGCGAAGCTCAACATCCGCCGTGCGGCCCAGTATCCGCACGCGTCCCACTTCATACCGCGGATGATCGAGCTGATCACCACGCTGATCGCCAAAGGGCATGCCTATGAGGCGGGCGGCACGGTCTATTACGACATCGGGAGCTTTGCCGCCTACGGCAAGCTTTCGCGCAACACGATCGACAAGCTGCTGGCGGGCGCCCGCGGCGAAGTCGACCCGCGGAAGCGCCATCCCGGTGACTTCACGCTCTGGAAGGCCGCCGGTGAGCACCGGCAGCAGGTGTGGCCGAGCCCGTGGGGGCCTGGCTTTCCAGGCTGGCACATCGAATGCTCGGCGATGTCGATGTCGCTCCTTGGAGAGCGCTTCGACATCCACACCGGCGGCGCCGACAACGTGTTTCCGCACCACGAAGCGGAGATCGCACAGTCGGAAGGGGTCACCGGCCACCGCGTGGTGAGCTGCTGGATGCACGGCGGGCTGCTCATGCTCGCGGGTTCGCGCATGGCGAAATCAGCCGGTAACTTCTTTCGTATCACCGAGCTCGAGGAGCAGGGCTTCGACCCGCTGGCGTTCCGATATCTCGCGCTCCAGGCGAAGTACCGCACCAAGCTCAACTTCAGCACCGGCGGCCTCGCGGGCGCCGACCGTGCCCTGCGCCAGCTCCGCGAACGCGTCGCCGGTTGGTCTCGTGACTCAAGCGGCGGCGACCTCCAGGGCGCGGACGCCGCCGCGTTCGAGTCACGGTTCAGATCCGCCCTCGCGGACGACCTCGACCTGCCGGCGGTGATGGCGCTCGTGGCCGAGCTGGCTCACTCGGATGTCGCACCGGGCGCGCGTGCGGCCCTGCTGCGCTCGTGGGACCGCGTGCTGGGACTCGACCTCGACCGATCCCAGCCTGACGTGGCCCTGCCCGGCGGCGCATCAAGCCTGCTCGAGGCGCGCGAGAGAGCGCGGGCGGCCAAAGACTTCGCCACCGCGGATCGGCTGCGCGACGAGCTGGCGACCCTCGGCGTCGCCGTCACCGACACCGCCGCCGGCCAGCGTTGGAAGGTCGCCGGCGACAAATAGGGCGGCCGCACGAACGCAAAGGGGCCGAACCTTGCGGCCCGGCCCCGCCAGAGGAAGGGGTTCTGGTCGACCGCGATTACGGCTGAGGGCTGCTCGCCGGCGCTCCCGGCACATGTGACTCGCCCGCCGCCTGTGCACCGGGCGTCGACTTGGCATGCGCGCCCGAGCCGCCCGGGCCAGCCCCCTGGTGCTTCTGCTTGTCATTGTCCTTGCCGCCGGCGTTGCCGTTGCCATGCTCACGCGCCTGGCTGGCCTGGTGCTGGTCGCTCACCGCGTCGCCATGCTGCTTGGCGAACTGGCTCACGCAGTGGCCGATGCCGCGGGTGCCAGAGGCCCGAAGCGTGTCCTTGCACGTCTGGACCTGCTTGGTGACCTGCTGACCCCAGTCCGCTGGGTTGATGCTGCCGGTGGTCGCGATCTCGGTCGCCACGCCGGCCGCCGTCGCCGCCATCGCGGCCACCGCAAGACCGGTCACGACCTTCATCCCCAGCGCCGCACCGGCGCCTCCCAAAAGCCTCTTCATCGTCCCTCCAGTGGTGGTGACTCTCCGAGCCGGGATCGCGGCGGCCGCGATCGGGTCCAGGATCCGTTGCAGCTCGCGCTCCAGCTCCCGCTCGAAATCGTTCATGTCGGGAAGAACCAACGCCGGCTCAAGGGCAACTACCCATTTTTGGTTTTCCGCGCGTCAGCCAGGGTGACGCTCAGCTGTTTTTTCGCCGCCGCCAGGCGGGAGGCGACGGTCCGCTCCGGCACGCCGAGCGCGGTGGCGATCTCCCGGTTGCTGTAGCCGTGGTAGTGGCGCAGCACCAGCGCGGCGGCCTGCCTGGCCGGAAGCCGCCGGAGCGCCCGGAGGAGATCGGATCTTTCGGCGAGGGTCGCCGGATCGGCGGGCGAGGCGGGGCGGCCCAGGCGGCGGATGACCTCGCCCGCCTGGCGCAGGCGCTGATGCCTCCGATCCGAGATCGCGACGTTGATCGCGATGCGATGCAGCCAGGCCTCGGCCGGCGCGTCGTCGCGCCATGTCCTCCAGCTCTTGTAGGCACGCTCGAAGGCGTCCTGGGCGCAATCCTCCGCCGCCGCCCGGTCGCCGAGCAGGGTGATCAGGGTGCCCAGGATCTGCCGGTAGGCGCTCCGGTAGAGCCGCTCGAAGTCCGCCTCCGAGCCCGGCTCGTAGCGTCCGTACCGAGCGCCGCGGACCTCCGCTTCACTTGACTCCGAACGAATGTTCGTTTAACCTCCCAAGGCGCAGCATGGCCAGCTTTCCTTCATTCGACGCAGCCGGCTTCCAAGGGGATATAACGCTGGACCACGGGATTCCGGAAGCACCGGCGAATTTCGCCCCGCTGCCGTCCGACCTGCGACCGGAGCTGGTTGAAGCCCTGGCCCGGCGGGGAATCCAGCGTCTGTACTCCCACCAGGCCGACGCCTATGACGCCGTGCGGCGTGGACGCCACCTGGTCGTGGTGACGCCGACGGCGAGCGGCAAGACGCTCTGTTACAACCTCCCGGTCCTGGAGCGCCTGCTGGAAAGCCCCGAGCGGCGGGCGCTGTACCTGTATCCGACGAAGGCGCTGGCGCAAGACCAGCTCGCGGAGCTCAGCGCCCTGAAGCACGGCCTGCCCATCGAGGTGCGGGTCGATACCTACGACGGCGACACCTCTCCCGGCCGCCGGACCGCGATCCGCGAAGGCGGTCATGTCGTGATGACCAATCCGGACATGCTGCATGCCGGCGTCCTGCCCCATCACACCCGCTGGCGCCGGCTCTTCTCGAGCTTGGAGTTCGTGGTCATCGACGAGCTCCACACGTATCGCGGACTGTTCGGCAGCCAGGTAGCCAACGTCATCCGGAGGCTGAAGCGAATCTGCACGTTCTACGGCTCGAACCCGACTTTCATCTGCGCGTCCGCGACGATCGCGAATCCGCTGCAGCTCGCGCAGCGCCTCCTCGAGGAAGAGAACATCGAGCTGGTCGACCGCAGCGGCGCACCGCGTGGCGAGCGCCGGCTCATCTTCTACAACCCGCCGTTGATCAATCGCGAGATGGGCGTGCGGCGCAGCTCGATGCTCGAAGCGCGGCGCATCGCGGCACCCTGGATCCGAGCCGGCGTGCAGACCATCGTCTTCTGCAAAAGCCGCCTGCAGGTTGAGGTGATGCTCAGCTACTTGAGGCAGGACCTCGCGCCGCGGCTCGACGTCGCGCAGCGGGTTCGCGGCTACCGCGCCGGCTACCTGCCGCTGCACCGAAGAGAGATCGAGGCCGGGCTGCGAAACGGCGAGATCACCGGCGTCGTCAGCACGAACGCGCTCGAGCTCGGCATCGACATCGGCACCCTGCAGACCGCGGTGCTGGTCGGATATCCGGGAACCATCGCGTCGACGTGGCAGCAGCTCGGCAGGGCCGGTCGCCGCTCCGGGTCCATCGGCGTGTTCGTGGCGTCCAGCTCGCCGCTCGATCAGTTCATCGTGCGTCACCCGGAGTACTTCTTGAGCGCGGATCCCGAGGAAGGGCTCATCGATCCCGACAACCTGTTGCTGCTGGCAGGCCACCTGCAGGCCGGCCTCTTCGAGCTCCCGTTCGAGTCAGAGGAACGGCTCGGCCGCGCCGACGTGCGTGAGCTGCTGCAGCTGTTCGAGGAGGACGGCTCGGCGACCCGCTCCGGCGGGCGCTGGTTCTGGAGCCGACAGGCATTCCCCGCCGAGGAGGTGCACCTGCGCCGGATCGCCGCCGACAACGTGGTCATCATCGACACCTCGCACCCGCGGCCACAGGTCATCGGTGAGATGGACCAGTTCTCCGCTCCCGTGCTGCTGCACGAGGAGGCGGTCTACCTGCACGAAGGCGCGCAGTTTCACGTCGACCGCCTGGATTGGGACGAGAAGAAGGCTTACGTCCGCCCGGTCGAGGTCGATTACTACACAGACGCGCTGGCGTCGGTGACGGTTCAGGTCCTCGACACGTTTGCCGGCCCGGACCTGGCTGCGATTTCGCGCGGTCACGGCGAGCTGAAGATCACCTCGCTCGCGAGCATGTTCAAGAAGATCAAATTTCACACGCACGAGAACATCGGCTCGGGTCCCATCCACCTGCCGGAGCAGACGCTGCACACGACGGGTTACTGGGTCACGGTGGAGGAAGGCCTGTGGCGGTCGCTCGGCCGCGAGACATTGGAGGCAGGGCTGCAGGGAATGGCCCATGCGCTGCGGCACGTGGCCAGCATGCGGTTGATGTGCGACCCCCGCGACCTGGGCGCGGTCGCCGAGGTTCGCTCGGTGACGACGATGCTCCCCACCGTCACGGTGTATGAGGTTTATCCCGGCGGCGTCGGTTTCTCGGCGCGAATGTACGAGCTGCACCGCGAGCTGTTCGAAGACGCCGCCTCGCTCGTGCGCGAATGCCCGTGCCTTGCCGGGTGCCCCTCATGCATCGGGCCGCTGCATCTCGCCCAAGGAGCCAAGCAGGCGTGCCTGAAACTGCTCTCCGCGACCGCCTTACCCGTCTAGGCGCTCCCCGGCGGCCCCGGCCGCAGCCGCCGGGGGAACTGCCGCGAGGGTTCGAGGAGGTGTCGACGCCTTTCGGCACCGCCGTCCTCCGCCAGGACGTCGTCCGGCTGCCCGCGCTGGATCCGGATCCGGGCAGCATCGCGTACTTCGACACCGAGACCACCGGGCTCAGCGGCGGCGCCGGGACCTATGTCTTCGCCGCCGCCGTGGCCCGTCCCATCGACTGCGGCCTGAGGGTCGCCCAGCTGTTCTTGCCGCAGCCCGGCATGGAGGCGGCATTCCTGCATGCCTTGCGCGAAGAGCTGCAGGCGGCCGAGGCGCTGGGCACTTTCAACGGCGGCTCGTTCGACCTCCCGGTCCTGCGGACGCGGTGGGTGATGGCGCGCATGCCTGGCGACTTCGTCGACCTGCCCCACGTCGACCTGCTGACGCTCGTGCGAGCGCTGTACAGGCACCGCCTGGAGAGCTGCACCCTGCGATCGGTCGAGGAGCGCGTCCTGGGTTACGAGCGCGACGACCCCCTCCCCAGCGCGCTGGTGCCCGACGCCTACTTCGACTACCTGCGCGCCGGCACGAGCGACCTGCTGGAGGCGGCCCTGGAGCACAACCGGCTGGATGTGATCAGCCTCGTCCACCTTCACTCGCGCCTGCTGCTCCGGCTACAGGGCGAGCCTGGGATGGACGCCGCGGACTGGCTCGCCCTCGGTCGTCACCGTTTTCGCCGGGGAGCTCGGGCCGACGGCTGGAGGGCGCTGCGCAACGCGACGTCGTTCGCCCAGGGCGAAGCCGCCGCCAGCGCAGGCCTTTTGATCACACGGCGGCTCGTGCGGCGCGGCTCGGTCGCCGCCGCCGACCAGCTGCTCGGCTGGTTGGAGTCGAGCGTCCCCGAGGACATCCGCGTGTCGGTCGCTCGGGCCCGGCTGCTGGAATGGCGGCGACGCGACCCGCAGCAGGCGCTCACCGTCGTCGAGGCCGCTCAGCGGCGGATGCCCGAGGCGGCGCGGGACCTGGACCACAGGCGCGAACGGCTGCGCCGGAAGGTGGCAAGGCGCCTAAGCCGTCGCGGGCAGCGCCACGTCCGGGAGGTTCAGCTCGAGGCTCCCATCCCGGACGGCCCGCCCTAGCGCTTCGACGGCGGCCGGGTCGAACTCGGAACCCGACCCCTCCGCCAGCTTCGCCAACGCCTCCTGCGGCGTCAACCGCGTGCAGGCGCGCCCGGCGGTCAGCGCCTCATACCTCTCGGCCACGGCGAGGGTTCTCGCGCTGATCGGAACGCCGTCCCCGGTCATGCCGTCGGTTTTGCCGCCACCGTCCCAACGCTCATGGTGGAACCGGACGGCGGCCACCACCTCGGCCGGGAATTTCGCCCCGGCGACTATCCTCTCGCCCGCCTCCGCATGGCCCGGGACCTCGAATCCTTGTCCGTCCGGGCCGAGCGTCATGTGGCCGACATCGTGGAGGAACGCCGCTGTCCGGAGGTTCTCCAGCTGACTTGAGGAAAAGCTCGAGCGGCGGCCGATGGCATCCGCGATGGCGGCGACGCGGCTCGAGTGTCCCTGCGCGACGGGGCTGCGGTGATCGACCGCATGGGCGGCCGCCACCATCACCTGGGGCCCGGCCTCGGTCAGCATCGAGACCAGGTTGCCGTCCGCGAGCTCGAGCTCGGTGACGAGCTGGGGAAACGTGCACGGACGGTCTTTGCCCTCGCGCTTGGCCAGGTACAGCGCCTGATCCGCCGCCGCCACGAGCTCAGTCGCCGTGAAGGCGTCATCCGGGTAGGTGGCGACCCCGATGCTGAACGTCAGGTGACCGCCTGGAGTCGTCGACACCGCCGCGGCATGGACCGCGTCCACGATGCGATAAGCCAAACGCTGCGCTCCGGTACCGTTGGTATCGGCGACGATCACCGCCAGCTCGTCACCCCCGTAACGCGCCACCAGGTCCTGCGCTCGCGCCGCCGCCCGCACGATCCTGGCCCCCATCTGCAGCACCAGGTCGCCGTGCTGGTGGCCGAGCTCATCGTTCACGGACTTGAAATGGTCAAAATCGACGAGGAGCAGCGACAGCGGTGCGTTGCGGCGGTCAGGCCGCGCGAACGCGGCCTCCAGCCGCCGGCGGAACTCCCTGACGTTGGCCAGCCCCGTCAAGGCGTCCGTGGTCGCCTCCTGCCGGCTCCGCTGGTAGCGAAGCGCGTTGGCGAGCGGAACCGCCGAGCTGCCGGACAGGGCGTTCACCACGAACAGGTCCTGGTTGGTGAAGGTGGCGGCGATCTGGGTCAGGCACGCGAGGGCGGTGACACCTTCGCCGGATGCGATCGGAATCACCAGGCCCTTGCGGTCGGCGGCGAAGGCGGCCTCGCCTGTGGTGGCCGCCTGGGCCAGCTGGTGCTCGTCAATCGTTTCACCTTCGGGAGCGAGCTCCGACTCCGGCCCGCGGCTCGCGCTGGCGACGACGGTGAACCCCTCCTGCGAAGCGAGAATCAAGCGCCCGCGCTCGGCGCTCGTCATCTGGACGGCGTTGTCGATCAGCACGTCGAACACGTCTTTGATGTCGGTGTCGCTGGTCATGTCCATGCTCAGCTCGCGGAGCGAGTCCGCCTGCGCCGCCCGCTCGACGGCCGAGCGCCTCTGGCGCTCCAGCTCGCGCGTCATGTAACCGGTGGTGAGCGCGACAACGAGGAAGAGGAACACCTTGCCCACCGTCGCGTTGGGGTCGATGTAGAAGTTGGCGGGCGTGAAACTGCCGCCGATGAACAGGTAGATGAAAGAGATGATCAGCGCCGACATGAAGCTGGCGGTGGCGCCGAACCGCACGGCGTTGGTGATCACGGCCAGAAACAGCGCCAAGAAGAAAGGGCTGCTGAAGCCGTCCGACAGGTAGACCAGGGCGACCGCGAAAAAGATGTCGAGCGCCATGGTCGTCAGGCTGAACTGCTTCCCCGGCCGGTAACCGCGGGCGAGGAGCACGTTCACCGCGACGTTCATGGCTCCCCAGCCGGCAAGGACGGCGTCGCTGGTCACTTTGGCTTCCGCCCCGCTGTGTGGGTTGACGGTGTTCAGCACCGCCAGGACGATCAGGAAGAGCCAGCGGAAGACGACCGCCACCCGCTCCCCGACGCGGCGGCGATCGGAATCGAAGGTGGCGTCGATGGCCCGCGCGCGGATGTCCTGCCAGCGACGCGACTCGTGGACGTCAGCGGGCTTGGTGGTCATGCTTTGCGCCATCAGCGATTGCCGCCGTTAACTTACTCGCGTGCAACGCGACTGAAAACCGTCTTAAGTTCGTTAGACGCGGTACACATGGTGCATCCTGGTGCGCGATCCGATTGAATATGAGCGCTGAAATGAACCGAACAAGCGTTCACGGCATGGCGGCCAAACGCCAGCGCGGGCAGTCGCTGGTCGAGTTCGCCATCTCGTCGATCGTCCTGCTGCTGCTGATGATGGGCCTCCTGGACCTGTCGCGGGCGTTCTATTTCTCCGTCAACATGCAGGGCGCCGCCCGCGAGGGCGCCCGCCACGGCGCCTGGTTCGACACTCGATCACGGCTCAATATCTATCTCGACGACGCGGATGTCATCACCGCCGTCAACCAGTCGCTTTCAGGCTCCGGCTTGACGGGCACGCTGAAGGCAAGCGGCTCCTGCCTGGCCCCGACGGACGGCAACGCCGTCAACAACAAGCCGTATGCCGCGGCGGCCTATCCGGCGGCGACGCAATCGCCGTGGATTTACATCTGCTACACGTACCCCGGCGGCAACCCTCAGACCGGGACGATGGCCAGCCATCCCACCGACAACTCGTGGCGGCTGGGCGACATCAACGTCTCCATCCTGATGAACTTCGCCCTCATCACGCCGTTCATCCAGAATCTGTTCGGCGCCGGTATCCCGCTCGCGTACAACGAGCATTTCACCATCCAAGGCAAGCCATGAAAAAAGCGATGCGCGTGTGGTTCCGCAGCCAGAAGTCGCAGGGGATGACCGAATTCGCGCTCATCGCACCGGTGATCCTGCTTCTGACGTTCGGGATCATCGACTTCGGTCGCGGCCTGTACTTCTACATCACTTTGCAGCAGGCGGCCAACGAAGGCGCGCGGGCGGCCGTGCGGGCGTCCGACTACATCGACCCGAACGGTGTCGGTTGCGCGCCGCCCGCCTACGTCCACTGCTGGCCCACCGACACCGACGTGGCAACCGCCATCCAAGCGCACGCAGTCACCGAAAACCTCGCCAACAACCCGGCGTGCCCCAACGGACCGCTCCCCAACGGCGGCAACCCCGTGGGTTCGCCTTCGCTGCCGGCACCCAACACCGGTTGGATCTTCATCACCGATCCCAGCCCCGCCGGCAACGGCTATCCGAACGGCCCGAAAGGCGGCCTCGGTTCCTACCCGCCGCCCAACGCCGGAGCCGGCTGCAACCCCATCCAGGCGGCCCAGGGCAACGATCCGATCAAGGTGACCCTCTGGTTCAACTTCCAGCCGCTGACCCCCGTGATCCAGCAAGTTGTCGGCAACCAGATCGTCATCACCGCATATGCGGTCTACCGTGCCGAGTACTCGAACTAGGTCGCCGCAGCGACGGCTGCAGGAGGGACAGGCGATCGTCCTGATCGGCCTTCTGATCCTGGTGCTGTTCGGCATGCTCGGCCTCGCCATCGACTCGGGTCGAGGCTACGTCGACCGCCGCGACCAGCAGGCCGCCGTCGACGCGGCGGCGCTGGCGTCAGGCGACTGGTACGAAAACTTCCGCAACCTCACGGGCAGCACCGTGCCACAGTCGGTGAAGCTCTACCAGAACGACCTGCACCTGTATTCCGGCTCCGCCTCCTCCACCCATACGATCGCGCTCGTCGGACCGAGCAACAACCTTCAGCAGGACACCTGGACCTACAGCTACACGGGCGGCTACACGCTCACGATCGTCGCCACCAACACCCTGTTCAACGGCTACGAGTTCACCTTCACCTCCGTCCACGCTCTCCCGCTTGCCTTCATGCAAATCTTCGGAGGCCCGACCACCGTCACCGTCAACGCCACGGCGACGGCCATCGTCGGCAACCAGCGCCAGACGCCGGCGCTGCTCACGCTCAGCACAGGAACGTGCGCGACCAACCTCAAGGGTTCAGCCTCGCTGACCATCCTGGGCGACACGTATTCCAACGGCACCGCCTGCGTCGACGCCGGTCTGAAGGAAGCGGGCAACTGCTACGGAGCGGCCGGATCGACCTGCAGCTCCGCTTCGTATTACTGCTACAACTCCACCCCCGGCTTCGTCCCCTACCCGCCTCCCTGCCTGGCGGGCGACACCGCGGGCGCGCCGATCGTGCCGGCCCCGACGCTGCCCGACCCCGGTTACCTGGCCAACTCCGTCTCCTACTACTCGACCGTGCAGAGCTACAACCAGTACAACCGCGGCACGTGGACCGAGATGCAGCCAGGCCAGTACGGCAGCTTTCACCTCTCAGGCGGCTCGGCCAGCTGCGCCTTTCTCGATGCCGGCGTCTACAACTGGACCGGCGGCTATCAGTCCGACGCCACCGGCAGCCTCTTGTCCAACGAGCTGAAGGCGCCGGACGAGGAGCGGTACTCAGCTCCCGGCACGACGAACCTTGCGAACCCGCAGTTCTGGAACCAGAACGGCGTCACCTGCGCGGGCGATTTCAACGTCACGATGCCGGCGACGGCGGCCGGCAACGGGGTCGCGGAGAAGGGTTCCAAGAACAAGCTCAACCAGTGGGGCGTCGTCGTGACGGCGGTTCGATACGACACCTTCGCCGACCCGAACATCACGCCCAACCCCTGCTCCTCATCGCCGGGATGTCCGCGCGAGAGCGCGCCCTCTGAATGTCAGCTGACGCCTGGGAACATGACCAACAACGGGACGACGGGGATCGACGTCAACATCACGCGCAACGCCCCGGGCGCGCAGTACTACAACGTCTACCTGGACGTTTACGGGTGTGACGGCATCCCGAGCGACTTTGGATTCGTCGGCCGCTTCCTGGCGCCCGGGTTCAGAGACGTTGGCGGCGTCCCTCCCGCGGGCGGGGCGTCCCCGTACCTCGGCGGCTCCCCGCCCGCTTCGCCTGACGGATCGGGCGCCAACCCCTACCCGAACACTGGCTCCCAGATCACGCTGGGCTACACCACCAATCAGCCGCCGAGCGTGGCCACGATCATGAACCTCACCCACCTCGGCATCCTCTACAGCCCGGTCAAGTGCTACAGCCTGGCCCGCGCCGTGGGGTGCCAGCCGCCCGCCGACGAGGTCGCGCCGCAGTGCTTCAGCGGGTGCCCCCCTCCGCCGGGGACGATAAGCCAGCAGAACTCACCGATGTCGCTCCAGTACGCGCCGTCCAGCGGCGGCGACGTCACCAACGAGAACTACTGCGTGATCTCGCCCAACCCGGGCGACCCCAACGCCCCCTGCTCGGGCGCCAAGGTGACGCCGGGGGCGGTCCAGTTCTACATGCCCGCGGGGTCCTGCATGAGCCAGAACGCCCAGGGCGCGACCTACGTCTTCAGCGGCCTGCAGTACAACTGGATCGTGATCTACCAGCCGGCCGGCAACACCTGCTCGAACACGATGAACGGCGGCTCGGCCACGCAGTACATCGGCACGATCTACACCCCCGCCGCCAACTGGACGATCAACGGCGGCAACATAGCGCCACTCGCCGGCCAGGTCATCTGCTCCACCGCCAGCGTCAGCGGTGGAGCCTCGGTCGGGATCGACTTCAACCCGAACTACTCCCCCGTGCCTCCTGCCGCCCGCCTCATCAACTGACGCGCATCACCAGGTCGCATCGGGGCGTGTCAGCTCCGGCCGCCCCCCGCCGGGCACCGGACTCACCTGATAGCCGAGAGCCCGCAGAGCCTCGTCGATCCACTGCAGCGCCATCTCCTCGGTGTTGGGCCAGACGCCCGCGGGGGAACCCGGCATGCCGGCATCGATGACGACGCGGCCGGCGATACGCAGCAAGCGCCGCGCCAGCGGCGCCGCCTCGGGGACGCTCAGACTGAGATCCTCCAGGGCGCGGGAGAGCACGAAGCAGGCGGTGTTGAACGTCTGCGCGTCAATCGGTCTGGCTCCGGCCAGCCGCTCGGCCAGCCCGGCCCTCAAGTCAGTGGGGTCCATTCGCCAGGTTATTATTTCCCGAAGGGCTGGGGAGAGATGGATCTAACTGAACCTGTCTTGCTGACGCCGGAGGGGCTGGAGAAGCTCAAGCGCAACCTCGAGGTCGCGCTGAACCGGCGTGCCGAGGCGGGCGAGCGCCTGAAGGAGGCGTTTCAGCCCGGTGACATCGAGGACAACCCCGAGTACGAGCAGGCGAAGGAGGAGGTGGGACTCCTCGACAGCCGGATCTACGAGCTCCAGGAGATGATCGGCCGGGCGCAGATCATCAGGGACACGCACTCCAGCGTGGCCGGGCCGGGCTCGACGATCGAGGTCGTCGACACCGAAGGCGCCGCCGAAACCTACCATCTGGTGGGCGCGGTGGAGTCCGACCCGTCGGCCGGCCGTATCTCCGTCGAGTCGCCCGTCGGCCGCGCCCTGGTGGGCCGGAAGAAGGGGGACAGGGTTACGGTGAGCGTACCGTCGGGCACGCTCACGCTCACGATCAAGGCGGTCAAATAAGCAGACGGCTGGGGCAACGACCGCTTCGACCCACGAGCTGAACCCCGATACCATCGCCGACCGCACGACGGTCGGCGTCTTCTTCAGGCAGGCGGCTCGCTTCGGCGACCGGCCCCTTGTTCATCACCCCGACGGCGAGGCCTGGAAGGTCGCCACCTGGGCGGACATGAAGCGCGGCGTGCTGGCGATCGCTTCCGCCCTCATCGATGCCGGCGTCAAGGCGGGCGATCACGTCGTGCTCATCAGCGAGAACCGCGTCGAATGGCTGTATTGCGACTTCGGCATCCAGGCGGCGGGAGCGGTCACCGTGCCGATCTATTCGGGCACCGTCCCCCACATGGCTCAGGTCATCGCCGCCGACTGCGAGGCGGTGCTGGCGATCGCATCCGATGAGGGGATGGCCGCCAAGCTGAAGGCCGCAGGCCCTCTCCGCCGCATCGTGCGCATGGACGTCGAGGTGGCGGAGTGGCTGCAGGCGCCCCCGCGGCGCATGGAGGAGATCGCCGCCCGGCTCGAGCGGATCGGTCCGGACGGCATCTGCACCATTGTCTACACCTCGGGCACGACGGGCGATCCGAAAGGCGCCGAGCTCACCCACCGCAACTTCGTCGATTCGGCTCGTGCGGTCATGCAGGTCTTCCCGCTCGAGCCGGGCGACTCGACCCTCTCCTGGCTGCCTTACTCGCACGTGTTCGAGCGCATCAACGGCACCTTCACGCTGCTTTCGTTCGGCGGCCAGATGTGGATCTCGCGCGGTGTCGAACACCTGGCCGAAGACCTGGTGAAGGTGCGGCCCACCATCCTCGTCAGCGTCCCGCGCGTGTACGAGAAGATGCACGCTGCGGTCATGCAGCGCGTTCGAGCGGCGAGTCCCATCCGCCGGGCGCTGTTCAACTGGGCGATCCGGGTCGGGATACGCTTTTCTCACGAGGCCCGGCCGGGACCCGCGCTCACCGCCGAGCGCCGGCTCGCCGAGCGAGTCGTCCTGGCGGCCCTCCGGCGCCGCCTGACCGGTGGGCGCCTCCGATTCGTCATCAGCGGCGGTGCGGCGCTGGCGCGCGACATCGAAGAGTTCTTCTGGGCGATCGGCGTGCCGATCCTCAACGGTTGGGGCTTGACCGAGACCTCGTCGGGGGTTTGCTCGAACACCCTCTCACGGCACCGCTTCCTCACCGTCGGCAAGCCGTTTCCGGGCGTCGAGCTGAAGATCGCCGAGGACGGAGAGATCCTGGTCAAGAGCCCGGGCAACATGTCCGGCTACCACAACAACCCCGGCGCGACCGCCGACATGATCAAGGACGGCTGGATCTACACCGGGGACATCGGGGAGATCGACGAGGATGGCTTCCTCAAGATCACCGATCGCAAGAAGGACCTGATCAAGACCGCGGGCGGCAAGTACGTGGCGCCGCAGCCGCTCGAGTTCCAGATCCAGCGCGACGAATTCGTCGAGCAGGCCGTGGTCATCGGGGAGAGCCGGCCCTACGTGACCGCGCTGATCGTCCCCGACTGGGACGCGGTCACTCAGAAGGTGCCCGGGCGTCCGGAAGACCTGGTCGACGACGAGCGCGTGATCGGCCTCATTCAGCCCGGCGTCGACGCCCTCAACAAGACCCTGGGCAACTGGGAGTCGATCAAGCGCTTCAGGCTGCTGCCCCACCCGTTCACAGAGGGGGGCGGCGAGATCACCCCGACCCTCAAGATCAAGCGCCGGGTGATCGCCCAGAAGTACGCGGCGCAGATCGACGCGATGTACACGGCAGGCACCCAGCCCGCGTAAATTTGGCGGCATGGCGGGCCCCGCGGACATGTCAGAGCTTCACGCGGCGCTCGATCGCCTCCGACCGCAGCTCTGCCACTGCGGGCTCAAGGGCGAGTGCCTGGGCTGCAAGGGGATCGAGATGGTGCGCGCCCAGGCCGAGGCGATGGTCGCCGCGGCGAGCCAGCCGATCCTCATCCAGGTCGCGCAGGAATCGGCCATGAATGACATGGCGACCCGATTCCAGGCGATGTCCGAGCGCCTGATGTCCGACCCCGAGATCCGCCGTTCGGCGGAGCAGATGCAGGAGCGCCTGATGGCCGACCCGGAGACGCGGCAGCTGCTCGAGGACCTGATGCGCCGGCTGGGCGGACCGCCCGACGCGCCGACTGACTAGGTCGTCGAGGCGGCCGGCACCCAGGACTTCGCCCGCGGCGCCGGCGTGTTCCAGAACGGGATTGGCCCGGTCTGCAGCTGCTTGAGGATCGCCTGCTCCTGGGTGCCGGTCAACCGCTTGCTCTTGACGGCCGCGTCCAGCAGCGGAGTGAGCTTCCCGATCAGGCGCGAGCGAAACTGCGCTTCGGTCACGGGCGGGTTCTGAGCCGCCGCGACCTGCGAGAGCGTCATGCCCTGGGCGAGATCGGCCTTCAGCTGCGCCTCGCTGATACCGAGCGCCGAGGCGGCGGCGCTCAGCAACTGCTGCAAGTACGCGCCCGCCCCGGACCGAGCGCCGGGCTTCCTGCCGAGACCGCCTGCGAGCGAGCAAGGCGCCTGTCCCGTCAGCTTCTGCTTGATGGCGTCGGCCTGCGCCTGGGTGAGGTCGCCGTTCTTGACCTCGTCGGCGAGGGTCTCGCCGGCGGCCTTCTGGATGGCCGCATTGAGCTTGCTCTGGCTGATACCAAGATCGTTGGAGAGATGCGAGACGAAGTCCCCGCACACCGCGGATGCCTTGCCCGTCTTCTGCGCGAACGCCGCCGTGTCCGCCGGGTTGGGTTGGGACCCAGACGAGTGGAAGCCGAGTTGAAGACCGGCGGCCGAAGCGGTGATCAAGACGGCGGCGCCGCTGACGGCGACGGCACCGGCGGCAAAGCCGGCGATCCGGATGTAGCGCATTTTCGCGATGCTGGTGATCACGCCCTCAACTAAACGACGTGGCGGTCTCAGGTTCCTCACTCAGAAGGTCAAGGTTTTGTAAGCCCGGCCGGGGCAGCGTCTTATAGTCGCCTGATGGAATCGCCGCCGGCCCCGGGCTGGACCGGCAAGCACGCCGTCGAGCTCTACGTGCGCACCTACACGACCATGCTCCAGAGCTCGGGGGACATCAAGGTCGAATCCCTGGTCCAGGCCCACCTCGGCATGGGCTCCGTGCTGCACCCGCTGGCCGCCCAGCCCCAGATCGACATGGGAGCGCTCCTGTACGCGGTGCGGCGGCTGCCGGAAGCCATCAGCCGCTGCCGCCACGTCGTCATGGGCCAGAGCCCGCAGGGCTTCAGCGTGGTCCTTCGCGCGGACATCCTGGCGTGGCAGGCGGTCAAGGCGCCGGCCCGGCGGCGCCGCTGGTACCACGACGGCAAGGACACCCTGGCGGTGCTGATCGCCTCGACCTCGGACATCGACGACCTGGTGCCGACGCTCGTCGCCTACCAGATCGAATGGAACAAGCTGCACCGCTCGCTCCAGGGCGTCGAGACCTCCGACGAACAGGCGCGGCTGGCGGCGGGTGCCACCGAGGACGACTGGCGCCGGCTGCGTGACGCGTGGGGCGACGCCTTCGACTCGATCCTCGCCGCCGTCAAGCGCGAGGAGTGCAAGATCGTCCTCCGCCTCATCGGCGGCAGCCACCTGGGTTACGCGCGTAACGCGAGTCGCTGGTGGCTGCCGATCGCGTCGGTGATGCAGGAGATGGGGGCGCGGGACGCGCCGCTATATTTCGTGTCCTCCAACTCGCACAGCCTGGTCAACGTCCTGACCGGCGTCGCCCGCCAGTTCGAAAACGAGATCGTGGACTGGATCGCGAAGAACAACCCGGAGCTCGACGACGAGCGCCGCAAGCTGGAGGCGGGGCACAGCCGCGCCTCGCGCGACAACTGGCTGTACTACGGCGCGCGCCAGGTGTTCGACTCGCATCCCGATCGTGAGCGGTTGCGCCGCCGGCGCGCCGAGATGGAGGCGGCCAACGGCATCCGGCACATCGCCGCCAAGGGGACGGGCGTCGACTCGGCGGCGCAGGTGTTCAAACTCTCCCAGCTCGACCCGGCATCGATCGATCCGCGAATCGGCACAGTGGACGAGCGCAAGCTCCACGCCTCGGATGCGTGCATCCTCAACGTCGACTACCCGCTCGGCCAGGCCGCGTACCACATTCTCCGGCAGGTCGCCGAGCAAGCATCATGGGTGGCGGGCGTGTACGTGCTGGGCAAGGCGGCAACGCTCAACGCGGACGTCGGCGACGTGATGATCCCGAACGTCGTCCATAACGAGCACTCGAGCGACACCTACTGGCTCGACAATTGCTTCACGGCCGCCGACGTGCAGCCGAACCTGGTTTACGGGTCAGCCCTGGACAACCAGCGGGCGGTCACCGTGCGCGGCACGTTCCTGCAGAACCGCGACTATCTCGACTTCTACTATCACGGGCGATACACGGTGGTCGAGATGGAGGCCGGACCCTATCTCGATGCCTGCTATGAGATCGTCCAGCCCGGCCGGTATCCGATCGGCGAGAGCGTCAACATGGCCCAGCTGAACTTCGACCTGGGCATCGTCCACTACGCGTCCGACACCCCCTACACGCAGGCCCGCACCCTGGGGGCTCGCGGCCTGAGCTATCGGGGTATGGACTCGACCTACGCCTCGGCTATCGCTGTCGCGCGGAGGATCCTGCGGCGGGAGGGAGCTCTTCTGCACCAGACCCAGGGCTGACGAACACCACGTGCTGGTGCGGGTGGTTGTGGTCGCCCGCACCGTGGTGGATCTCACCGCACGGGTGACAGCTCTCGACCTGGATGGTCGTGTGTCCGATCGAGAAACGGCCGCACAGCCGGCTCTCCAGGTCGCGGACGACGTGCTCGGCATCGCCCAGCGGGCATTCCCCGATCACGACGTGGCAGCTGAGAGCCGTCTCGTCCGACGACAGCGCCCAGACGTGCAGGTCGTGCATGGCCGTCACGAGCTCGGTGCTCGTGATCTCAGCCGTCACGGCGGCGAGATCGATCTCGCCTGGCGTGCCTTCGAGGAGCAGGTTCACCGTCTCGCGCACGATCCTCCAAGCGCCCCACGCGATCAGGGCCGCGATGCCCAGCGACAGCAGCGGGTCGATGTAGAGCCAGCCGGTGAGCAGGATGACGGCGCCCGCAATCACCACGCCCCCGGAGGCGGCGAGGTCGCCGGTGACGTGGAGAAGCGCCGCTCGCAGGTTCAAGCTCTTCTCGTCGCCGTGCAGGCTGAGGGCGACGAACGAATTGATGGCGATGCCGACCAGCGCGGTGACGATCACCACGCCGCCCTGGACCGGTTCCGGGCTCATCAGCCGGCGAACCGCCTCGTACGCGATGGCGATCACGATCACGATCAAGGTCACTGAGTTGACGAGCGCGGCAAGGATGCTCACGCGGTGGTACCCGTAGCTGCGGCGCTGGTCGGCGGGGCGCTTGGCCTGCTCCACCGCGAACCAGGCAAGGCCGAGCGCAAAGACGTCGGTGAGCACATGCCCGGCATCGGAGAGAAGCGCCAGGGAGTGGGAGATCAGGCCCCCGGCAAACTCGACCGCGAGAATCAGGGCGGTGAGGGCCAGCGCCCGCTTCAGGGTCCGGCCGCGGTCGCTCACGTGCTCCATCGATTCATCCTACCCACCCGCTGCAACGATTCATCCCCCTTCCGCGCGCTTCCGGCGGGGAACCCCAAGGGTGGACGGCGGCCGGCCCTCAGTGCCACCAGTCGTCCCCCCGCTCCAGGTAGCTGAGCAGCATGCCGTGGCGGAGTCCCTGGTGACTGATCCGCAGCTCCGCTAGCCCATACCAATCGAGGAAGAGCAGCAGCGCCTCGATTCCCGCCCGCATCGCCTTGACCCGGTTGACCGGCAGCTCGACCGCCCCGGCCACGTCGGCCGCCCGGCCTCCGTCCAGGCGTGCGGCGCAGGTGAGCAGGTCGGCGGTGGTCAAAACCGAGGGCGGGTGGTGCCGGGTCAGCACGTGGGGCAGGTTGGACGCGGTGCCTCCGGTCGCCACCAGGCGTTCCGCCTCGCCGTCCGGGGCATGGACGAGCTCGCGGAGCGCGGCCTGGCGCAGGCGGGCGCGCTCATCCGGCCGGGGTGGATCCGACAAATAGGTGCTGGACAGCACCCCGGAACCGAGCGGCAGGGTGGCCGCGCGAACCAGCTCACGACCGCGCCCGATCACCACCTCCGTGGAGGCCCCGCCAAGGTCGACCATCGTCCACTCACGCTTGGCTGCGTGACGGCTGGCCACGCCCAGGAAGCTCAGCTCCGCTTCCCGCCGCCCGGAGATGAGGTGGACCGGCACCCCGATCGCGTCACCCGCCTCTTGGACGAAGGCCGGCCCGTCCGACGCCTGCCGGACGGCCTCGGTCGCGCCGGCGATCAGGTGCTCGTACCCATGGCCGCGAGCTTGTGCGAGAACGGAGACCAGGGCTCGGATCGCCTGCCGCTTGCGGGTGCCGATGGCGCCCGTGCGGGCCACGTGCGGCCCGAGCTCCGGCATCTCGACGTAATGGGCGACGTCTTCGAGCCGGCCCCTCACGACGTCGGCCACCAGCGCGTGAACGGTGTTGCTGCCGATGTCGACCGCGGCGAGACGCATAGGTTCCTCACTCTAGAATCTCCCTCGGTGCCACAGAAGAAAGGCGTTCGCGTCGAGCGGGACTCCATGGGCGAGATGGAGGTCCCCGCGGACGCTTACTACGGCGCCTCGACGCAGCGGGCGGTCCTCAACTTTCCGATCTCCGGCCAGCCGTTTCCCCGCCGCTTCATCCGCGCGCTCGGATTGGTCAAGAAGGCTGCCGCCCAGACCAACGCCGGGCTCGGCCTGCTGACGAGGCGGCGGGCGCGCGCGATCAGCGCCGCCGCGCAAGAGGTCATCGACGGCAAGCTCGACGATCAGTTCCCCATCGACATCTATCAGACCGGGTCGGGAACCTCGACCAACACCAACGCCAACGAGGTGATCGCCAATCGCGCCACCGAGATCCTCGGCGGGGAACGCGGCTCGAAGCTGGTGCACCCGAACGACCACGTGAACCTGTGCCAATCCTCCAACGACGTCATCCCGACCGCGATCCAGCTGTCGAGCGCGATGGCGATCGCCGGCGAGCTCATCCCCGCGCTGAGGCAGCTGCTCAAAGCCCTCGAGGCCAAGGGCGACGAGTTCTGGCCGGTGATGAAGACCGGCCGGACCCACCTCCAGGACGCGACCCCCATCCGGCTCGGCCAGGAGTTCAAGGGCTACGCGGGCCAGGTCGAGGAATCCATTCGCCGGGCGCAGGCCGCCGTGGATGAGCTGGTTCGGGTGCCCCTTGGCGGAACGGCCGTCGGCACCGGCCTCAACTCCCACGCCCAGTACGCCCGGATGACCTGCGCCCGGCTGTCGCGCGCGACCGGGTTGAGCGTACGCGAGGCGCGCAATCACTTCCACGCGCAGGCGACCCTCGACGTCCTGGTGGCCGCGCACGGCGCGCTGCGAACGATTGCGTCCAGCCTCTGGAAGATCGGCTCCGACATCCGGCTCATGGGCACCGGGCCCATCGCGGGACTCGGCGAGCTGCGGCTGCCGGAAACGCAGCCCGGATCGAGCATCATGCCGGGCAAGGTCAATCCAGTGATCGTGGAGTCGCTCACGATGGCCGCCGCGCGAGTGTTCGGCAACGACCTCACGGTCACCCTCTGCGGCCAGTCGGGGAGCCTGTTCGAAATGAATGTGATGATGCCGGTGGCGGGAGTCGCGGCCCTCGAGTCGATCACCCTGCTGGCGACGTCAGCGCGCAACTTCTCCGAGCGATGCGTCGAAGGCCTTCAGGCGACCGACCGCGGGCCTGAGCTGGTCGAGCGGAGCCCCATGCTGGCGACAGCGCTCAACCCGGTCATCGGCTACGACGAGGCGGCGAAGATCGCCAAAGAGTCGATCCGCACCGGGCGCTCGATCCGGCAGCTCGCCCGGAGCAAGGGCGTGAGCGAAGCCGTGCTCAACAAGGTCCTCGACCTGGGCAAGATGACCAAGCCCGGCCTCGAAGGACCCGGCGGAGGCGGCTAGGCGGGCAGAACGGAAAAGCGGTGAGGAAAGCGCGCGCGCCCAACCCGCTGCTCCGATTTCGACTTGCGATCGTGCTCCTCGCCGTGGTCATCGTCTGCGGCATCGCCGGTTACATGTTGATCGACGGGTGGAATCTGCTCGACGCGTTCTACATGGTGATCATCACCATCAGCACGGTCGGATACACCGAGGTCCACCCTCAGGCCGCCGCGGGCAAGGTCTTCACCTCGGCGCTCATCGTGGTCGGGGTGGCTACCATGCTGTATGGCTTCGGCGTGTTCGCCGAGACCCTGGCCGACAACGCGTTTGGCAACTACAGGAGGGAGCGCCAGTTGGAGCGCAGGCTGAGCCAGCTCCGCGACCACTTCATCATCTGCGGCTACGGCCGCATCGGGACCCAGATCGTGGCTGAGTTCGAACGGCACAAGGTCCGGTACGCGGTCATCGACCAGACCGAAGAGGCATTGGGACGGCTGCGCGCCGAGGACAGGCTTCACGTCGAGGGCGACGCATCCAGCGAGGACATCCTGAAGCAGGCGGGGATCGAGCGGGCCCGAGGCTTGATCTCAGCGGTGGATTCAGACGAGCGTGCCGTCTACATCACGCTCGCCGCTCGGGCGCTCAGCCCGGAGCTCTACATCATCGCGAGGGGGGGCCGCCCGGAATCGATACGGCGGCTGGAGCTGGCGGGCGCGACGCGGGCCATCTCGCCCTACCTGATGGCCGGGCATCGAATGGCCGAGCTCGCGGTCCGCCCCGCGGTGGTCGACGTTCTGGACACCCTCCATCACCGCGAGTCGGAGATCGGCGTGGAGGAGATGCTCGTCACGGCGGGCATGGCCGCCGCCGGCAAGACCATCCAGGAGTCCGGATTGCTCGACCCATCCGCGGCCAGGTTGCTCGCGCTGCGACGGCGCGACGGATCCTTGCACGTCAGCCCGGACGGCGACCTGCGACTGGAAGCGGGTGACCTGGTCATCGCGTTGGGCTCGGAGAACCAGCTCTTCGCCTCAGCCGCCATGCTCAAATAAATGCCCTCTCCCCTTTGGGGAGAGGTCCGGTGAGGGGGCTGCTGGACCTGGCAAAGGCCAGCCCGCACGCGACGGGGCTGCTGGAACTGGCAAAGACCACCTCGCACGCGACGGGGCTGCTGGAACTGGCTAAGACCAGCTCGCACTCGACGGGGCTGCTGGAACTGGCCAAGACCAGCTCGCACGCGACGGGGCTGCTGGAACTGGCCAAGACCAGCTCGCACGCGACGGGCTGCTGGACCTGGCCCAAGCCGGCAAGCCAGCTGCGTCTAGAGTTTTCGGTGACATGAAATCGCTGGGACGGCGCCCTGAGCTCGTCGCCCTCGGCTCGGTTTTCATCGGCGTGGCGCTGGTGCTGGGCAAGCTCATCGTCGGCCTGCTCACCGGAAGCCTCGGCATCCTGAGTGAGGCGGTCCACTCGACCCTCGACCTGGTGGCGAGCGCTTTCACCCTGATCGCCGTCCGCACCTCGCGCAAGCCCGCCGACTCCGAGCACCCGTACGGGCACGGCCGGGCCGAGAACCTGGCTGCTTTCGCCGAGGGCGTTCTGCTGATGGTCACCGCGGCGGGGATAGCGTTCGAAGCGCTGCGCCGGCTGCTGGTGGGCGGCGGCATCGTCAACCCCGCCGGTTACGCCTTCGCGCTCCTGCTCGCGACCCTGCTGGTCGAGGCAGGCCGGGCCGGCATCCTGCGGCGGGTGGGCCGTTTGGCGGACAGCGAAGCGATGCTGGCCGACGCCACCAACCGGCTCGCCGACGTCCTTGCCACGCTTGGCGTCCTCGCCGGGCTGGTGGGCGTGCGCATGGGCTTTGCCTGGGCGGACTCGGTGGCGGCGCTGCTGGTGGCCGCGATCATCGCGCGCGCCGCCGCGCTGCTGGCCTGGCACTCGGGCGACATTCTCATCGACCGCGCACCGGCTGGAGCCGAGAAGCAGCTGCGCGCCGCCATCCAGGGTGTGAGCGGGGTCCGCGAGGTGAGATCCGTACGCGTGCGCCGGTCTGGGCCCAACCTCATCGGCGACGCCAGCGTCGCGACCGCCCGCATGCTCTCGGTCGAAGCGGCCGGAGCCCTCGCCAGTGACGTCAAGCTCAAAGCCCGCTCGGTCCTGCCCACCCTCGACCTGACCGTGCTCGTCGAGGGACAGGCGCAGCCGAGTGACCTGGTCGAGCGCATCCATGCCGCGGCGGCACGCAACGGCGGCGTGCGCGACCTCCACAACGTGACGGTGGAGCGTGAAGCCGACGGGTCGTTGCACCTCACGATGCACGCGAAACTGCCTGGAGACATAACGCTCGCCAGGGCGACCCGGGCCAGCGCCGGACTAGAGCACACCCTGCGCACAGAGCTGCCGGAGGCCACGCGCATCGACATCCACCTCGAGCCGATGGAGCCGCATCTGGTGGCGGGAGAGGACGTTACCGCGCGACGGGCCAACCTCGCCGCGCGGATGCGCGAAGTGGTCGCCTCGCATCCCGACGTGCAGCGATGCGTCGACGTCGAGCTGAGCGACCGCCACCACCGCATCCATGCGCACGTCGTCGCCGAGGTTTCCGGCCACGTCAGCCTGGAGCATGCGCACCAGATCGAAACCGAGCTGGAGGAGAACATCCGGCGCGCCATGCCAGAGGTCCATGAGGTGGTGGCGCGGGCGACCGCATGAGACCCGGTCGCGAGGAGGACCTGCCCGCCATCCTCGAGCTGTCTGGAACCACACGCGCGCGTTCGACCTGTACGAAATGCTCGGTTTTGAGGTGGCATTCGAGGCTGGGGTCTGGGAAGCTACGTCTCCGTGAAGTTCCGAGCCGGGCTGGCGCTCGCCCTCCTGGCGGGCGCGACCGCCATGGCTTGTGGATCCCCACCCCCGGGCCCTCACATCACAGCGAAGACGGAAAGCAAGCCGCCCGCCCCCATCGCCAGCGCCATCCGCGCGTCGACCCACCTCGGCCCGGCGGGCGCGGCGACCATCGTCTCTCTCAGCTTCGGCCTCAGGGTTCGCCGGCCGGACCTGCTGGCCTCACTCATCGCCTCGGGTCGCACCGTGACGCCGGCCGCGTATGCCGCCGAGTTCGGGCCCGACCCCGCCCTTGTGCGGCGAGCCGTGACGGCGCTGGACGGTGCCGGGCTCCGCGCCTCATGGCGAGAGGGATCGAGCGTGATCGCAGCCGACGGTCCCGCGCCCGTGGCGGCCTCACTGCTGCATATGGATATCGAGGCCTACCGGCGGGCCGACGGCACGACCTTCTACGCGTCGCTGGACGAGCCTCAGCTGCCACCGCCGCTGGCCGTCGTGGCCGGCAGCGTGAGTGGGCTCGACGATTACCACCGGGCCCGGGGCTTGGCGGTCCGCCCAGGCGGACTGACGCCCACGGACGTTCTGGCTTTCTACGACCTCAAGGCGCTGCGGGACAGGGGACTCGACGGGTCTGGTGAAACCATCGTTCTGCCGGAGATCGACGACCTGCCCAACCTCAACGACCTCGACCAGTTCGCCGCCGAGTTCGGGTTGCCGCCTTTCGATCCGATCTTGACGATCAAGCGTGACCCCGGCTGGGGCACGCCGGCAAAACCTCAAGGCGAGACCGTGCTCGACCTCGAGATCATCCACGAGGTGGCCCCCCGAGCGCACCTGGTCGTCTACCTTTCCGCCGCGGACTTCGGGCACGGCGACCGCGCTTTCGACCAGATGGTCACCGATCATCTGGGCTCGATCATCTCCGAGAGCCTCGGCTCGTGCGAGTCCCAGACGCCGAGCGGTCACCGCAACACGTACGCGAGCATCCAGGACCGCGCTGTGGCCGAGGGGATGTCGCACTTCGTCGCCAGCGGCGACAACGGCGCCTACACGTGCGGCCAGGACCAGGATCCCGCGGCCAGTTTCCCGGCGACCCTGCCGACCGTGACCGCCGTCGGCGGCACGAGCGTGTTCGAGTCCCTGCAGGGGGCGTACTTCAGGGAAGCCGCATGGGGGAGCCCCCTCGACGAGAGCGGCAGCGGCGGCGGGCCGAGCCAGTTCTACCCGGTTCCCGATTACCAGAAAAGCGAGGCGGCGGCCGCCGGGCACGGCCTGAGACAGGTGCCTGACGTGGCCGCGGACGCCGATCCGGCGACCGGGTTCCACATCCTCTTCCAGGGCCAGGACGGGCAGGCGGGCGGCACCTCGGCGGCGACTCCGCTGTGGGCCGCGACGGTGGCGCTGATCGACCAGGACCTCAGGCAAAAGGGGCTGCGCGAGACGGGTTTCGCCAACCCCGCCCTTTACTGGATGGGCGAGAACGCATCGAAGCTGCCCGCCAAGCCGTTCCATGACGTGAGCATCGGCAACAACCTCGCCTACGATGCCGGTCCGGGTTGGGACTTCGCGACCGGATGGGGAAGCATGGACGGGGCGGCGCTGGATGCCGCGTGGATCCTCTACATCAAGGGTGGCGGGGCATGAGCCCTTCCGAACGCCGTGGCGGGCGGGAAAAGGACGCCAGTGATAGCGGCGCCCGTCCGCACGAGGCACCGCCGCTAGTCACGTGTCCGCACTGCGCGATGCCGGTGCCTGCCGGCGCATTCTGCGGCCACTGCGGCGCGCACCTCACGTCCGCCAGCCGTTCGCGCCGCCACGCCTTCGCGGCCGTGCCCTCCGAGGCGGTGGCGCACGTGGCCATCATCAGCACGCTGTTCCCGCATCTGCCCCATCGCCGCGGCGGCGCCTTCCGCACCGCGCTCATCGCCGGCATCGCCGCGGTCGTGTTGCTGGCGGCCCTGCACCTGTTCGCTCCGGCCACGGCCGCCGCGACGTTCCTGCTGCCGGCGCTCTACTTGCTGTACCTGTACGAGGTCGAGGTGTACGAGAGCGAGCCATGGCTCGTCATCGGGGCAACGATGGTCGCCGGCGTGGTGCTCGGCTACGCCTTCATCACGTTCGCGGGCGGCGCCGTCGCCCACCTGAACCTCACGGGCGACAGGGAGAACGCTTTCGTGCTCGCCGGCGTGGCCCTCCCCATCGTCGCGCAAGCCCTGATGCTCGCCGGGCCGCTGTTCCTCTTCCTATTGGGAGGCCGGTTTCGCGAGCCGCTCGACGGCCTCACCTTCGGCGCGGCGTCGGCGCTCGGATTCACCCTGAGCAGCTCGCTCGCCGCGTTCTGGCCGCTGATCAACGGCCCGCTGGTCGCGACCGGCGCCCCACTCGATTGGTCCCTCCGGCTGCTCCAGGCGGGCATCCTTGTCTCACTCGTCAACGCCAGCACGACCGCCCTGATCGCGGCATCGGTGTGGCTGCATCGTTACAACCGGCGTCGGGCAGGCCGGCCGTGGGCATCGAGCATCCTTGCGGCCCTGGTCGTCGCCATCGGATCGCAGGTCCTGCTCGCCACGCTCGACCTCGCCCTCCCCGACCTCGTCACGGTGGTGGCGAGCCGCGTGCTGGCGACGGTCGCGGTGCTGCTCTACGTCCGTTTGGTGATCCACGAGGCGCTTCTGGCTGAAGGCGCCGAACACGAAATCGGTCCCGACGGGCCGTGCCCCGAGTGTCACCGGGTCGTGCCGGCGATGACGTTCTGTCCGGCGTGCGGCGCAGCGCGGGCGGCGGCGCCGAAGCAGGGCCGGCCGCGACCGGGCGGGGCCGCCTGATGGCCGCCCAGCCGCGTTTCTGCGGCCGATGCGGCAGCCGGCTCGTCCCCGGCGCCGGGTTCTGCGGTCGATGCGGCGCGGCCCAGGTCCCCCAGGCGATGGCGGCGCCGGCCCCCTACACCTACCCGATGGCCCAGCGCACGGCTTACCCCACGGTGGGCCGGTCCAAGCTCGCACCGATCGCGATCGCCGGCGGCCTGCTCGTGATCCTGGCGATCGCGATGTTGGGAGTGAGCGCGCTGGCGGTGTCTCGAGCCGTCGGGAATCACCCGGCGTGCAAGGCCGGCTGCGGTCCCAAGATCCTCACCCCGCTGCCGGAGTCCAGCACCTACCGCAGCGCGGCGTTCAAGTACGAGGTGGACTACAGCGCGCAGTGGACCGTGCGCAACCAGGACGCCGATGGGATCTCGTTCGGCACCAAGCTCGGCACGCTTCAGGTCACGGGCATGAAGGCCGGCCAGCCTCTCGACTCGGTGATGCGGAGCACGGTCTCGGCCCTGCCCTCGTCCGAGTGGCAGGACGTGAGCCAGGTCTCAGGGTTGAAGGGCGCGCACATCGGCAGCCAGGATGGGATCGGAGCCGTCTACGCCGCGAACCTAATCGGCGCGAACTCGCAGGCGGCCAAGGTGCGGTTTGCCGTCATCGTCGCCAGCCGGCAGGGAGTGACCGTGGTCATCCTTGCCGTCGGGCCGGCCGACCCGAAAAATTCCCCGCACGGCATGCCCGAGGGGCAGGAGTTCGACTACCTGTGCCAGGAGTTCCGCTGGGGCTAGTGCAAAATCGGTGAACGTGGACTCCGAGCTCCTCGCCTTCGCCGGCGTCTCGCTGCTCCTGGCGGTGACGCCCGGCCCTGACATGGCGGTCGTCACCAAGAACGCGCTGGCTCACGGCCGGCGGGGAGTCATCCTGACCACGACCGGCATCGCCCTCGCGCTGTCGATCTGGGTCACCGCCACGGCGGTCGGCCTCTCGGCTTTGCTGCGCACCTCGAGCGAGCTGCTGTTCATGCTCAAAATTGCCGGCGCCGCCTATCTCGCGTACCTGGGCTTGCGCGCGCTCAACGATTCGCGGCGCCGGCCCGCCGACCTCCTGGCCGGCACGCCGCCGCCCGCGCCCGCGCATGCCATCTTCCGGCAGGGATTTCTTTCCGCCCTCACCAATCCCAAGCTGGGAGTGTTCTTCGTCACCTTCCTGCCGCAGTTCGTGGCTCCGGGACAGGCGCTGCTGCCCCGCCTGCTCTTGCTGGGGCTGGTCTTCGCCGTGATCGGATGGACCTGGATGAACGTCTACGGCATCTTCGTCACGCGGATCCGCGACTTCATCACCGCGCCGCGCGTTCGCCAGTGGATGGAACGGGTCACGGGCGTGGTCCTGCTCGGCTTCGGAGCCCGGCTGGCGGTCGAGCGGCTATAGCAGTCCTTCCCGAAATTCGGGCCCACTGGAGCGCGTCAGCGGCCTGCCGCAGGGCGGGAATCTTTAGGCCCACCTGCGGCAATGGCAATCGGCTCACCAAGCAGGATCCCGGCGGGAACTGCAGCGCCACTCCCGGGGTCGCCTGTACCAGCTTTGCCTACGACGCGGCCAACCAGCTGATCGGGATCAACTACAGCGACGGCCTCACGCCCAACGTTTCCGGCATCACCTACGACCTCGACGGGCAGCGAACCGGGCTGGCGGACGGTACGGGCACCAGTGCCTGGAGCTTGGACAGCCTCCACCGGATGGTCAGCTACACCAACGGCAACGGCGCCCAGGTGCAATGGGCTTACAACCTGCGCAACCTGCCGACCACGATCACGTACCCGGGGAATCTAAACGTGAGTCGAGGCTATGACGCCGCCGGTCGCTGGACCTCGGTCCAGGACTGGAACGGCAACCAGACGAGCTTTGGCTACGACGCCAACTCCAACCTGACGACTGAGACTCTCCCGACCGCATCCGGCGTCGTCGACACCTCCACCTTCGATAACGCCGATCGGCTGAGCGCGATCAAGGTGACCAAGGGGCTCGTGCCCCTTTTCACCGCCAACTACACTCGCGACGCCGCCAACCAGTTGACCAGCGACAGCTCGGCTTCGACTGGGGCCGGCTCCTACAAGTACACACCGCTCAATCAGCTCTGCTATGCCGGGGCCGCAAACCTGACCGCCTGTTCCTCGCCCCCACCGAGCAGTATTACCTACAAATACGATGCTGCCGACAACCTCACGCAGACCGGCAGCACCCAGCAGGTCTTCAACAATGCTGACGAGCTGTGCTGGACGGCATCGACGTCGGGTACTTGCTCGACTCCCCCGACCGGCGCGACCACCTACCAGTACGACACGCGGGGAAATCGCACATCGGTCACCCCGGCTACGGGTCAAGCCCAGACCTTGACCTACGACCAGGCGAACCGCCTGACCAAATACGCCGCGGCTAGCACCACAAGCTACGGCTACAACGCCGACGGATTGAGAATGTCCAAAACTGCCACCGCTACCACACAATTCGTGTGGGATATGGCCGCAGGCCTACCGCTGTTGCTCAAAGACGGGACCACGGCCTACGTGTACGGACCTGGCGGGCTGCCGCTCGAGCAGATCAGCGGCAGCGCAACCTACTATCTACACCACGACCAGCTCGGATCCACGCGGCTAGTGACCGACTCATCGGGAACAGGCCAGGCCACCTACACGTTCGATCCGTATGGGAACCTGGTCGCCAGCACGGGAGCACTGACCAATCCATTCCGATTTGCTGGTCAGTATCTCGATCCTGAGTCCGACCTTTACTACTTGAGGGCCAGGTATTACGACCCGGGGACGGGCCAGTTCATGTCTCGTGACCCGATGGTGCGGATCACGCGGCAGGCATATACCTACGCCGGCGATACGCCGCTGAACGGAACAGATCCTGCGGGGCTCGCGTGGTGGAACCAGGCGGCCGCGGCGGTGGTTGGTGGTGTCGGCGCGTTCGTGGGCAACGCGGTCGACAACCTGCACAGCAGCAATCCCGCGCTGGTCGCGCTCGGAGTGGCCGAGTCGGTCGTGATCGCAGCGCCGATTGCCGGCGTCATCTTCGTCGCCGGCGGGGGCGCAGCCGTGGCGGCCGGGATCGAAGCGGTGAGTGGTGCAATAGCAGCGACTTCCGAAGCCGCGGCGGTCTATGGACCGCTTGGTGGGATCTACACCGCGAGAGTGCTGGCTCAGATGAGCCAAGACGACTACCACGGGTTTCCGACCCTGATGGACAGCATGGTCAACGAGAGCGATGCAACTGCGGGAGTCGGGGCCGACGGCCAAGCCTACACGTACGTCAATCTGCCCGGCTTCATCAACGGCTGCTCTGGCACCTACCAGTGGGTCATCAATGGCGCGGGCGAGATCACGCACCGATTCTTCGCGCCGGGAACGTGACCGTGGACATCTCCAGGTTCTTGAACGCAGCGCTTCTCGAGCGGGCCACTCGGTTCTTCACTGGTGAACTCGGGTGGACGCAGAACGACGTGCCAGAGGTTGCAGCCGCAGTTGCCGCCAACGGCTATGCCATCCTCGGCGGCGACGTGTGGACCAAGCGCGAAGACGGCAGGTGGCTGCCCGTGGGTGCTGGGGGGACGTGGGACACAAAACGCTTGCCGTCGGACTCCGACTCTGACTATGTGGCGCGCTCCCTCAAGGCAGCTGTCGCCTATGTGTCGGCGCAGCCGGCGACTGACACCGATGAGCGGCGATATGTGTTGACCTGTGAGAGCCCCGACTTCATGTCCCGAGTCGCCGGTCAGCCGGAACGGGTCGGCTGAAACGAGGTCGTCATCGACGAAATCGGCAGGGGTCAGGAGTCGCGCTTGGGGAGGAAGAAGGGACGGCGAATCGAGTTTCGAACTCAGGCTCGCCTTCAGGCGCTCGACGGCGGTCTTCTATCGCTGTCGGGCGGTGAGCTGCTTGCTCCTGTCGCTGACTGTTTGATCGCCCTCAGCTGACGCGAGTGAGGCGGAGGGCTGCTTCTGCGTGCTGGTGCTGGAGGAGGATGCCCTCGAAGATGAGCATGAGAGCCTTCTTCTCCTCGGGGTTGAGTCGGGCGGCGGCCTCGATCTGTAGGCGAAGGGTGTCGTCGGGGCCGCGTTCCTCTTTATCGAAGATGAGCAGGTCGGCGCTTACCGACAGGGCGACGGCCAGACCACGGAGAACTGATGACGATCGCCGAAATTGACCACCTACGATCGCTGAAACTGACCAGCCGGGTGCTCTGTCAATGGCCATCTCAAAGTCCGCGGTTTTGGCCAACTGAAAGTCCGCACCCAGTGAGGCTTCTCAAGCCTTCTTTCTAGCCAGCTCACCTCCTCTAGTCTTGGCCTCTTTCATGCGGAAGGACTCGCCCTCGGTGACGACCACGACCGCGTGGTGGAGGATGCGATCAATCATTGAAACGGCGGTGGTCTCGTCGGGAAGGAAGTGACCCCACTGGTCGAAGGGCCAGTGACTGGCGAGGCCCAGGCTGCGTCGCTCATAGGCGGCGGCGATGAAGCGGAAGAAGAGCTGACTTCCGGTTGGGTCAAGAGGGGCGAACCCTAGCTCGTCGAGGATGACCAGGTCGACGCGGAGCAGGTTGTCGATGACCCGACCGACCGAGTTGTCGGCCAGACCGCGATAGAGCGTCTCGACGAGGTCGGATGCGGTGAAATAGCGAACGCGTAGCCCGGTCTGCACGGCGGCGTGACCGACGCCAACCAGAAGGTGAGACTTACCGGTGCCGGCGGGACCGACCAGACAGAGGTTATCCTTGGCGCGGATCCATTCCAGGCCGGCGATGTAGTTGAAGGTTGCCTGCGGCACCGACGAGGCCTGGACCTTGAAGTCGTCCAGGCTCTTGACCACCGGGAAGCCGGCCTGCTTGACGCGGCCGCGCAGGTTGGACTCGTCGCGGGCGGCAAGCTCGGCCTCGATGAGGGTGCGCAGGAATTCGTCTGGTGCCCAGCGCTGAGTCTTGGCGGTCTGGCAGACCTCGGGCGCGATGACCCTGACGCGAGCGAGCTTGAGTCGACGCAGTCCGGCGACCAAGTCGGGCGCCAGAGCGGCCGCCGGAGCGGTCATCGAACCTCCTCCAAGGCGTAGGCACTGAGAGGTCGGACCGGGACTTCAGGCAAATTCAGTTTCAAGGTCTTGCCCGGCGGTGCGGGGTTGGGAGCGAGCCAGCCCGCGGCCAGGATGTCGCGCACATCCTTGGCCTTGAAGCGGCGAAAGCGAGTCGCCCGCTCCAGGGCTGTCAGCAGCTGGTCGTGGCCCCAGCTTCGCTCCAGGGTGACGATGTCGGCTAGCTCAGCGGCCAGGCGCGAACTGCCGGTCGCTGCAGCTGAGCGGAGGAAGGCTTCGGCTGCAGGACCGAGCGCGATGAAGGCACGCTCGGTTCCGGTGCGAACACGAATCGCCCGCGCCGGCACTCTGGGCTTGCCCTTGTAGTGCTCGTCCTTAATGGAGACCTCGCCCGGAGCCTGAGCGGATGGCGGTCGATCTGGCGACCGTCATAGGCCAACACCACTTGGTGGTCGACGACCGAGACCTCGACCACCTTGTCGACCCACTCCGTCGGCAGTGAGTAGCGCGCCGAGCCGAAGCGAATCGTCTGCGTCTTGTTCACCTTGCGCAGCTCACCTCGGCACGGCGCCGGTCGCAAGGACGGCAGCGGTCGCATCAGTTGACGCTCCTGCTCGAGGCGCATCGCCGGCACGGCTTGGGTCTCGCTATGGAGGCGGGCATTGACCTCGATTCCCCACAGCTTGGCCTGACGGTTGCCCTCGGCGACGTTGCCGCCGAAGTTGCCTTCCGGAACCACCAAGTCGCGCTGGGCATAGCCGACCAGGTTTTCGACCACGCCCTTGACCAGGATCTTCGCCGTATTCATTGAGGATGCGGACCTTGTACGTTGCGCCGTACGAACGTCGATGAGACCAGCCACCGCCGTGGCCACGACTACGTCAGCGTGTTCGTCGACCTGGACCGGGCCAAAGTCGTGTTCGCCACCCGACTCGGGAGAAGAAGGTGATCGGCGAGTTCAAAACCGACCTTGAAGCCCACGGCGGAGATGCCGCCAAGGTGACCAACTTCAGCGACGATCTCTGACAGCCGCGTGCTCCAGCTCCTGAATCGGGGGGTCGACGAGGTGCGAACTTCCCCCTCGCCGAGCTCACCATCGACCGCTACCACGTATCGGGACGGCATCAAAGAGGCGCGGACAACTTCTAGCGATCGGACTGAAGCGATCCTCGATCTTCGACGACGTCTGCGCTGGGGACCTCATCAGATTGGGCTGATGCTGGACATGGCCCCGTCGACCGTCCACGCCGTTTTGAGACGCGCCGGGGAGTCGCGATTGTCTGACGTCGACCGTGTCACCGGAGTCCGGATCCGATATGTCAAAGACAACCCCGGCGAATTGGTTCACCTCGACGTCAAGAGGCTGGGCCGTATACCAGATGGCGGTGGCCACGCCATTTTGGGCAACAGCGCAAGAATCCGACGAGGTGGTGGCTGGGAGTTCTACCACGTCGCTGTGGACGATTGCTCTCGCGTTGCCTTCGGTCAGGTCCTCGACCATGACGACGGGCTTACCGCAGCCGAGTTCCTTCTCGATGTTGCCTCCTATTTCGAGAGCTTGGGAGTCCACATCGAGCGCGTCATGACGGACCGGGCATACGCCTACATGCTCTCCAAACGCTTCAAGGCAAGCCTCGGCGAGATCGGCGCCAAGCATCGCCCGACCAAGCCCTTCCATCCGCAGACGAATGGAAAGGCCGAGGCCTTCATCAAAACATCGCTTCGCGAGTGGGCCTACGCCCAGCTCTACAGGTCGAACGCCGAGCGCAAGGACGCTCTGCCCAACTGGATCCACTACTACGTCCGCCACCGGATCCATACCGAGCTAGGCACGACGCCGATGCAGGCGCTTGTAAACAACGTCCCTGGGAAGTACAACTAGCGGCTCTCTGCCGGGAGGTCGAAGGTGATCTCGTATACGCCTCCGGCCAGCTTGGCCTGGTGGATCCAACCCATCTTCCGCAGCAGCCCGAGCATCTGGCGATTCTCGGGCAGGACGATGAGTGAGAAGGTCTTGATCCCGTGCTCCCGGGCAACCCGGCCGAGGATGGCCATGAGTGCACCGCCCAGGCCGCGGCGCTGGAACTCGTCCACCACCGCCACCGCCGTTTCGGCCACCTCGGTCCCCGCCACACGGTCGTAGCGCGCCACCCCCAGGATCCGCTCCCTGTCCTTGCTGGCCGGCTTGTGGGTGGTCGCGACCAGCGCGAACCGGTCCTTGTAGTCGACCACGGCGAGCCGGTGCGCGAGCGCGTCGGGCAGACGTTTGAGCGGCGAGAAGAACCTGAAGTACACGGATCGCTCGGACATCGCCGCCATGGCCTCGTGCAGTCGCGACTCATCATCGGGGGCGATCGGCCTCACGTGGACTTTCGTCCCGTCGCGCAGTTCGAGGAGGCGAGGCTCGAAGGGAGGCGGCAGCATGGCAACAAGGTAGCGGCCAACTAACATCCGCGTCCATGGGCGGCTCGCGGCGCTGGCGCAACCTCGGTATCGCCGCCGGGGCCGTCACCGCGACCCTGTTCGCCACTTTCGACCTGTACCAGTGGGCGCTCGCCTATCTGTCCGACGCATTCCACAACGACTTCACCTTCTACTACGCCGCGGCGCGCGTCGGCCTCGGCCACGGCTGGCAGTCGATCTACGACCTGCACCTCCAGCAGGTCGAGCTGGACGCCATCGGCTCGCGCATCCAGATCGCGGAGCTGGCGCGTTACATCAGCCCGCCGCCTGTGGCCTGGTCCGTGCTCCCGCTGACCGCGCTTCCATACCCGGTCGCGTACTGGATCTGGAGCGCACTCCTCCTTTTCGCCCTCGCGCTGACCTGGCGCCTGGCCGCTCCGGGGCACGGTCCGGCGCGGCTCATCCATCTGGCCGCCGCCCTGGGCTGGCTGCCGGTCATCTACGGTCTGCAGCTGGGCCAGCCGGGGCTGTTGGTCGCCCTCGGCCTCGCCGCGTCCTGCGCGCTGCTGGGCGCGGGCCGGCCGGGCTGGGCGGGCGTCGCCCTCGGCGTCCTCGCGCTGAAACCGCAGCTGGCGTTCCTGGTCCCGGCCGCCCTGCTGGTGGCGGGCAGGCACCGAGCTTTCTGGTTCAGCGTCCTCACCCTCGGCCTGCTGGGGATCGCGTCGGCGATCAGCCTCGGACCCCAGGGCATGGCCGCCTACGAGGCACGCCTGAGCTTTGCCGCGAGCGTACCGGTGAACCGCGAGCTCACGCTGGCACCGCTCATCGGCAGCCTGGCCGTGACCCGCTCGGTCCAGGGCGCGATCGCGCTCTGGGCGCTCGCGCTCTCATACCGGCTACGCCGAAGAGGCCCCGAATGGATCCTGCTGCCCGCGCTGATCGGCGCCCTGCTGGCCAGCCCCTACCTGCATCTCGACGACCTGGTGATGCTCGGGCTCGCCGGCTGGCTCTATCTCCGAGCCGGCGGGCCGGCCCGGGCCTGGGTCCTGGTGCCGGCCGCCGTGATCGCGGTCGAGGGCATCACCTTCTGGGGGCCGCTGCCCGTGATCGCCGGCGAGCTCACGAGCCTGGCGCTGCTCTCAGTCGCGGCGTTGAAAGTTGATGACCGCGATCGCGAGCATCACGGCGCCGAACGCGAACATGATGCCGGCCTCGAGGGGGATGGCGAGCGCATGACCGTTGATCGAAAGGCTGAGCCCGTCGATGAGCGCACCGGGCAGGCCTGAGTCCGAGAGCACGACGCGCCGCAGCGGATCGATGCCGTAAGACGCCGGGTCGAGCCGGGTCAGCACGGTCATCCAGCCGGGCAGGTTGGTGAGCGGAAAGAGCGCGCCCGAGAGAAAGAACATCGGCATCATCAGGAAGTTCATCACCACCTGGAAGCCCTGCAGCGATTTCATCATCGAGGCCAGGGCAACCCCGAACGCCGACAGCCCGAACGCCAGCACCGCCGCGAGCGGAACGATCTCCAGCACGGTGAGCGGGCTCAGCTTCACACCGACGAGCGGCGCCAGGACCAGCAGGACCAGGCCCTGGATCATGGCCTGGGTCGTGCCGCCGAGCGCCTTGCCGATCGCCACCGACCAGCGGTCGATGGGCGCCACCAGCACCTCCTTGAGAAAGCCGAACTCCCGGTCCCAGACGATGGACATCGCACCGAAGATGGCGGTGAAGAGGATGGCCATGCCGATGATGCCGGGGTACATGAACTGGATGTAGGAGAGGCCGCCGGAGCCGAAGCTGAGGCCGGATCTCAGCGAGGAGCTCAGGCCGGACCCGAACACGATCAGGAACAAAAGCGGCTGCGCCAGCGAAGCGACCAGGCGCCAGCGGTCGCGCCAGTACCGGAGGATGTCGCGGTACCAGATGATGTAGATCGCGCGCAGGCTGGCAAGGCGCGTGTCGGCGGGGGCCGTCGTGGCGGCCGGCGTCGCGGCGACGGCGATCCCGCTCACCGCCGCCGTCCCATCCAGCGGCTGGCCATCGCGCGCATCTGGTCCTTGGTGCCGGCCTCCTCGTCACGGATGGCGTGGCCGGTCAGCTTGAGAAAGACGTCATCGAGGCTCGGGCGGCGCAGTGAGACGGTGTCGACCGGCGCCACCAGCTCGCGCACCAACCGCGGCACGAACGCCTTACCGTCCGGCACCTCCATGCGAAGGGTCCCGTTCTCGCGAAATGGCGTGACGCCGAGAACCTCCCGGATCTCGGTGGCCGCCTCGTCAGGCCGGCTCGAGGTCATCGTCACCACGTCGCCGCCGACCATCGCCTTCAGCTCGTCCGGCGTGCCCAGCGCGACGATGTGGCCGCGGTCGATGATCGCGATCCGGTCGCAATACTCCGCCTCGTCCATGTAATGCGTGGTCATGAAGATCGTGATGCCCTTGGCCCCGCGAAGCGCATTGAGGTGCGCCCAGATGCTCTGCCTGGTCTGCGGATCGAGGCCGAGCGTGGGCTCGTCGAGGAAGAGGATCTGTGGCTGGTGCAGCATGCCACGAGCGATCTCGAGCCGCCGCTTCATGCCTCCTGAATAGGTCCTGACCTGCGAACCCGCGCGATCGGTGAGCTGCAAGAGGGAGAGCATCTCGTCGATGCGCTGGCGCCGCACCGATGCCGGGACGCTGTAGATGAACGCGTGGAACTCCAGGTTCTCGCGCCCGGTCAGCTGATCGTCCAGCGAGGGGTCCTGGAAGACCAGTCCGATGCGCTGCCTCACGCCCGCGGGGTCGTGCATGACGTCGATCCCGGCGACGCGCGCCGTGCCTGCCGTCGGGGTCAGCAGCGTGCAGAGGATGGAGATGGTCGTCGACTTGCCGGCGCCGTTCGGCCCGAGGAAGCCGAAGATCTCTCCCGCGCGCACCCCGAGGTCGATGCCGCGCACGGCCTCGAGGGCGCCATATCGCTTGACCAGGCCTTGGGCCTGAATCACCATCCCGGCCTCAGTCATGGCCACATCCGACTCTACAAGGCTCAGGGCTGGACCGGGCGGCGGCTCACTCCGCGTCCATGGACGGATATCGGTGATCGGTGGGCGGTGCGTACGTCTCCTTGATCACGCGGGGGCTCACCCAGCGAATCAGGTTCAGGAACGAACCCGCCTTGTCGTTGGTGCCCGACGCGCGGGCGCCGCCAAACGGCTGCATACCGACGACCGCACCGGTCGGCTTGTCGTTGATGTAGAAGTTGCCCGCCGCGTTGACCAGGGTCTCGGACGCCTTGCGAATCGCCTGCCGGTCACGCGCGAAGATCGCACCCGTGAGGCCATAGGGACTCGTCCGATCGCACAGCTCGAGCGTCTCCTCGAACTTGCCGTCGGCGTAGGGATACACGGTGAGGATTGGGCCGAAGAGCTCCTCCCGCAGGAGCTTGAAGTCGGGGTCGCTCGCCTCGATGACCGTCGGGCGGATGAACCAGCCGACCTTGTCGTCGCCCTTGCCGCCGGCGATGACCTTGGCGCCGTCCGCCTGGCGGGCGAAGTCGATCGCCTTCATGTGATTCGAGTAGGCCTTGCCGTCGATCACCGCGCCCATGAAGTTGCGGAAGTCGGCGACGTCGCCCTGTGGGATCGCCTCGACCTGGTCGGCGAGCTCGGACTTGAGGCGCTTCCAGATCGACTGCGGGATGTAGGCGCGCGAGGCCGCCGAGCATTTCTGGCCCTGGTACTCGAAGGCCCCCCGGACGAGCGCGGTGCGCAGCGCATCGGGATCGGCCGAGGCGTGGGCGACGACGAAGTCCTTGCCCCCGGTCTCGCCGACGAGCCTGGGGTAGGTGCGGTAACGGTCGATGTTCTGGCCCACCTCGCGCCACATGCCCTGGAACACCGCCGTCGAGCCCGTGAAGTGAATGCCGGCGAGCTCCCGGTGACCGATCACCCGCTCCGAGATCTCGGCCGCGCTGCCGCTGACCATGTTGATCACGCCCGGCGGAAGCCCAGCTTCGTTCAACAGCTCCATCAGGAAGTGGCTGACCAGCAAGGTCTGGGTGGCCGGCTTGAAGATCACCGTGTTGCCCATGAGCATCGGCGCGGTGGGCAGGTTGCCGGCGATCGAGGTGAAGTTGAAGGGGCTGACCGCAAAGACGAAGCCCTCGAGCGGCCGGTATTCGAGCCGGTTCCAGGCCGTGCCGTCGTTGAACGGCTGCTGGCTCAGAAGCTGGTCGCCGAAGTGGGCGTTGTAGCGCCAGAAGTCGATCGTCTCGCACGCGGCATCGATCTCGGCCTGGTGCACGGTCTTGGACTGGCCGAGCATCGTCGCGGCGTTGATCGTGTCGCGCCAGGGGCCCGCCAGCAGCGCCGCGGCCCGCAGGAGCACGGCCGCCCTCTCGGCGTACGAGGTGGCCGCCCACATCCTTCGCGCCGCGAGCGCGGCCTCGACCGCGTCATCGAAGTCCTTGCTCGCACCGTTCGCGTACTCAGCGATCGTGAGCTCGTGCCGGTGGGGCGAGCGCAGGTCGCCCTTCGATGCGCCCCAGCGGCGTTCGCCGCCGATCTGCATCGGCACCTCGGTGCGGGCGTCGGTGAGCTCGGCGAGCCGGGCCTTCAGGCTCTTGCGGTGGGGATCGCCGGGGGTGTACGGGCGCACCGGCTCGTTGACTGGGTTGGGGACTCGGAAGTGTCCGTCGGCCGTCATCTCCGCTCCTCGCGTGTTGGCTTGGTGGGGTCACCGTCGATGATGACCCAATCGGGCGTCCGACGTAACCCGGCCTCGTATCCAACCTTGACTCGGTCATCACTTTTGGAGGCGCCGCGGTGGTTGGCTACGCCCCAGCCCGTTCTGCACCCACGTCGGACCGGGTCCGCCAGACGGTCGCGCTGCTGCAGCGGCGCGGCTACGCGCTGACGCCCGAGCGCCTCGCCGGGCTGTGCCTTGGCGGCTCGATCTCCGGCGACGAGGTCCGCTGGGCGGTGGCCGCCAGCCCGGACCTGGAGCTGGTGCAGGACCTGGTGGTCGATCGCGCCGCGGCCAGCCGGGTGGCGGACATCCGCTCGCGAGCGCTGGCGCACGGCTCGGAGGCGGGGCGTTACGTGCGGTTGACCGTTGGCTTCGTCCGCGCCCTGGTCGCCCTGGCGCCCTTCATCCGGAGCGTCTCGATCGCGGGCTCGCTCGCGAGCGGCGGTTTTCGCGAATCGGACGACGTCGACCTGAACCTCATCGTCGACGACGGCCACCGCCACCTGGCCTACGTCGCCGTCAACCTTCTGGGCCTGCTGCATGCGATCCCCCATCGCGCCAAGCCAGTGGACGACCTCACGCGACGGCCCTTGGCGCCGCGCCTGATGACCGCCAACCTGATCCTCGAGCGCTCCCAGTGCCTGCCGCTGCGGCGGCAGGACGCGGACATGGCGTTCGAGCTATTGGTGGCCGAGCCCGTCTTCGGACTGGATGCGATCAACGAGCTGATCGACGCCAACCCGCCGCTGCTCGACCACTTCCCGCAGCTGGCCCGCAAGCCCGCGCCCCTCCTCATCGATCCACCCGCCCGGCGCGTGCCGGCCGCGCTCTTCCCCAAGCGCCTCGACGGCGCGGCTCGAGTCTTTGGCCATACCGCATGGCGATACATGCAGTGGACGCGCCGCCACCGTCCGGAAGCGCTCGCGCGCGTCGCCTTCGTGCGCGCGACCATGCGTCCCTACACCCTGTTCGACGGATCGCGCGCCGATTGATCAGCGCGATCATCGTCGGCATCCTCGCCGTCACGACCACCGCCCTCTTCGCCTTCGGCGTGAACCTGCTGTTCCTCACGTGGCGGGCAACTCGCCTGCGGGCCCGCCCGCGCCGCTCCATCGCCCAGGGGGAGGAGCCGCACGTGTGCGTGCAGGTGCCGATCTACAACGAGCGCTACGTCGCCGAGCGCGTCCTCGACGCGGTCTGTGCCCTCGACTGGCCCGCCGATCGGTTGGAGGTCCAGGTCCTGGACGACTCCGACGACGAGACCACCTCGATCGCCGCGCGCCGGGTGGCTCATTGGCGCCGGAAGGGGATCCGTGCCACCCACGTCAGGCGCGGTTCGCGCGCCGGTTACAAGGCCGGCGCGCTCGCCCACGGCCTGGAGCTTACAGACGCGCCGTTCATCGCCATCTTCGACGCCGACTTCGTGCCTCCGCCGGACTTTCTCCGGCGGATCATGGCCGCCTTCGACGACCCCGCGGTCGGGTTCGCGCAGGCCAGGTGGGGCCACCTCGACGAGGCGTACTCGTGGTTCACCCGCCTGCAGGCGCTGGCGATCGACTTCCACTTCCTCATCGAGCAGCCGGTGCGGTCGGCGAACGGCTATTTCACCAACTTCACCGGCACCGCCGGAGTGTGGCGGCGCATCGCGATCGAAGCATCGGGTGGCTGGAGCGCCGCGACTCTGACGGAGGACCTGGACCTGAGCTACCGCGCCCAGCTTTGCGGGTGGAGGGCCGCCTATCTCGAAGACCTGGTCGTGCCGGAAGAGCTTCCCGTTTCGATCGACGCGTATCGCCGCCAGCAGTCCCGCTGGGCGACCGGCAGCTTTCAATCCGCCTTCAAGCTGCTGGTGCCGGTGCTTCGCAGCCGCAACCGGGCCGCGGTCAAGCTCCAGGCGACCGTCCACCTGCTGGCTTACGGCGTCGGGCCGCTGATGCTCGTCCAGCTCATGTGCTACCCGGCGCTCCTGCTCATCGTCGGCCGGCACGAGCTTCCGTGGCAGCTTGCCGACGCCTCCGTGCTCGTGATCCTCATCGGCGTCTCGCCGTGGATCGGCTTCATCGTCGCGCAGACCCGGCGCGGGCGCAGCTGGTGGGCGGGGCTGCCGTCGCTGCTGTGCCAGGTCGTCGGCGCCGGGATGTCGCTGACGGCGATGATCGCGCTGTTCTCGGCCATGCGTCACGGCGGGGAGTTCGTCCGCACCCCGAAGCACCGCATCGTGCAGCGCGGACAGGAGTGGCGCGACCAGGCCTACGTCCGGGTTGGCGATCCGCGGGCGCTGGCCGAAGCGCTGCTCGGTCTGGCCGCGCTCGCCATCGTGCCGTTCGCCGTCTCGATGGGCCGGGAGATGGTCGCCGTGTACTCGAGCATGTTCGGGCTCGGCTTTCTCACCGTGGCGGCGCTGAGCGGGCTCGAGTTCCTGGAGGTGCTCACGCTGCGCAACCTCGGACGGCGGGCGCTGTCACGGCTTCGGACCGCGGCCCCGGCGCTCGGCCTGCTGGCCGTCTGCGGACTGCTGCTGCTGGCAGCGGCGCAGATGCCCGAGCCCTTCGAGGACGGCTACGGACACTGGCTCATCGCCGCGAACCTGGCCTCGACCGGGCAGCTGCACGACCCGCTCTTCGGGATGGAGGACACCTGGCTGCCCGGCTACCACCTGCTCGCGGCCGCCGTGCTCCGCCTCTTCGGCCTGTGGCAGATCGGGGCGTTGAAAGCCCTCGGCGCCCTGCTTGGCGTGACCACGCTCGCCTGCGTTTACGCACTCGCGTCCAGCGTTCGCCAGGCCCGTCTCGCGGTGGCGCTGCTGGTGCTCAACCCGGTCTTCCTGTTCACGTCCGGATCCACGGTCGTGGAGCCCTTGCTCACCGCGCTGCTGACGGGCGCCGCGCTCGCCGCCATCCGTGGGCGCATGAAGGTCGCGGCTCTGTTGGCCGCGCTGGCGGGCGCCACCGCGACCAAGGCCTGGATCTGGGTCGCCGCCGCCGTCGCCTTCGCCGTGGTGGAGTCGCTGCTCGCGGCCGCCCCCGCTCCCCACGGAAGGGGGCTGGCGGGCAGGCGCCGTGGGGCCGGGTGGCAGGCGCCCGCGATCGCCTGGGCGGTGCCCGCGATCGCCCTCCTGGTCTTTTTTCAGCTCGGCTTCGCGCCCGCGAGCCACTCGGTCGCCCGGGGCTCGGTCGAGGTCATGTCCGCGACCGCTCGCGGCAGCCTGCCGGGCGGGGCGATGGCCAGGCTGGCGGAGCTCGCCGGCAGCTTCGGGCTCGCGGCGCTGCCGCTCTTCGCCTTGGGGCTGGCCGGCTTGGCGATGGCGGTCCGCCAACCCGACGCCACGGGCGGCAAGTCCGTGCTTCGATTCCTCTACGTCCCCGCCCTCGTGTACCTGGCCGCGGTTTTCGCCCTGGTCGCGATCGGCGCGTATTCCGGCAGCCATCGCTACCTATACCCGGCCCTGCCGGCGCTGGCCCTGCTCGCGGCGGCGGTGCTGGACCGGCACGCTTCCCCGCTTCGCCTCGCGGCGGCCGGCGCGGCGGGCCTGCTGGCGGTCGCGTTCCTACCCGTGTTCGCGAGCTTTGCCGCAGACAACACTGGGCTGGTCGCGGCCGGCAGGGCGGCGAGCGGCAGCTCCGGCTTGCTCGTCACGGACTCGCCCGTGGTCGCGTTCTACAGCGGCAAGCCACCGTCGGAGATCACCGGTTCGCAAGCGCTTCCGCTCGACCGCGGCCGGGCGATCGATTGGCTGCGTGCCAGGGGGGTGACCGAGTTCGTGGTCGAAAACGTCAGCTACTACCGCGCGGCCATCGTGTTTCCCGACCTGGCCGCGGGCCGGGCGAGCCCTCCCTTCGAATCGCTCGGCGAGCCGAGCCGCTACCAGGTCAGCGGCGGCAAGCCTGTCTACGCGTACAGGTTGGGCGCCGCCCTGGCCCTGCAGTCGATCTACCCGGGCGTCGAGGCGGCGATCTCGCCCATGCCCGCGCGGGGCAAAACCGCACCACTCACCAAGGGGGTCACGCTCAAGGTGGCTCGCACCGACATCGCCGGAGAGGGCATGGGCTTCGGCGTCCCGATCGTGCGCTACGCCGACGGCTGGGTCTACTCGCGGACCGCGACCACGGTCGACGTCTCCACTTCGACCCATGCGATCTGGCAGCGCACCTTCGACCTGGACGAGATCGGAGGCGACGCCGCCCATCGCTATGCCTTCGTGCCGATCGCCCCACGCGGCCAGGTCCAGGTCACCTACACCGTCGACCCGAGCGGCATCTCCATCACGGTGCGGCCTCTGTGGCTCGCGACCGGCTACAGCCAGGTGGGGATCCTCAACGAGCAGTCGGCCGCCTTCAACGATTTCGCCGCCGACCAGAGCCGCACCTACGTCGATGGCGACTTCGGCAACTGGATGCCCGTCACCGGCAGCTGGGCGCGGCTTCGCTCCGCCCGCCTGGACGTCGAGTGGTCGGTGCCGGCGCTGCCGGGCGCGACCCTGCACGGGGGCCGCGAGCTCATCCCACCCGATTTCGACTGGGCGGGACTCGACTACCTCTTCCCGGCGTCCTTCGCCGGCACCACCTATCAGATCAATGTGCAGGAGGCTAGATGACGCCAATGGAAAGAGCCGACGTGGTGCTCGTCTATCCGCAGCGAGTCCCCGAGCGGGGCCGCCACTGGATCATGCCCTCGCTCGGGCTCATGTACCTCAGCGCTTCCCTCCGCCGCGCCGGTTACACGGTGAGGCACATCGACCACACCTTCATGGAGCGCCGCGAGGTGCTGGACGAGATCAGCCGGTTGCGGCCGGCGGTCATCGGCATCTACTGCATGATCACCATGCAGGACGAGGCACTCTCCCTCGCGCGGCAGGTGCGCGGCCAAGCGCTGACGGTCGTCGGCGGTCCGTATCCCTCGGGAGAACCCGACACGTTCGTCGACCAGTTCGACCTGGTGGCGGTCGGCGAGGGCGAGGAGACGATCGTCCAGATCATGCGGCACCTCGACGACCGGCGCTTCGAGGAGATCCCCGGCTTGGTCTTCAAGCGGGACGACGAAATCGTGCGGGGCCAGGCCCGGGTCCGCACCAAGGACATGTCCCAACTCCCGCTGCCCTACCGCGGTGACGTCCCGAATGCCGAGTACATCCGGTACTGGCGCAAGCACTGGAAGGACGCGACCACGCCGCTGATGTCCACGCGCGGTTGTCCTTTCCGCTGCGACTTCTGCCACAAGTCGGTATTCGGTGAGTTGTTCAGCGCGCGGCCGGTGGAGTCCGTGGTGGCGGAGATGCGCGAGATCGCTGAGCTCGGTTACGACCACATCTGGATGTCGGACGACCTCTTCACGCTGAACTACAAGCGCACTTTCGAGCTGGCCGAAGCCATCGAGGATGCGCACCTACCGCTCACGTGGGAGTGCCTCAGCCGCGTCACCCACGTCGACGGCGCACTGTTCGAGCAGATGCGCCGCGCCGGCTGCAAGCGAATATTCTTCGGCATCGAGTCGGGTGACGAGCGGGTGCTGAAGGAGATGAAGAAGGGCATCACCCCCGACCAGGCCCGGGCGGCCGTCGAGGCCTGTGTCCAGGCCGGCATCAAGGCGGCTGGGTTCTTCATGGTCGGATACCTCGGCGAGACGACCGAATCGCTGATCCGCAGCATCAACTTTTCGAGCAGCCTGCCGCTCGACTACGTGAGCTACACGATCGCCTACCCGCTGCCCGGCACCGGTTTCTACGAGCGCGTACGGGAGCGCCGCCGGCGCGGGGAGTGGCACAAGGTGCGTCACAACCGCCTGCTCTTCAATACCGACTTCTCCGAGCACAAGCTCCGCGCGGCGATCCTGAAGGGCGCCATCCAGCACCGCTTGAACCGCATGCACCTGCAACCCGCCGCCCGCGCCTTCGAGCTCGCCACCAACCCGTTGTTGCGAGCGCTTCGCTGAGGGGCGCGCTTGCGCCTTGGCCAGCCGTTGCCCGATCTTGTAGTCGTGGTCCTTGCGCATGAGTGAAGCCTGGCCGAGCCTGTACCGCTTCGCGGTGGGATTGTTCTGGCTGTATTTCGCGAGCCAGAAATGGCAGGGCGTCGGCTGGATGCGCGGTGTGATCACGTCGACCGCAAACGCCAACCCGCTCCCAGGGCTCCACGAGTTCCTGGTGTCCGTGGTCGTTCCGAACTGGCAGCCATTCGCGCTCGCGCAGGCAGCGGGAGAAACGCTGGTCGCCCTCCTGCTGATCCTTGGGCTGGGCACCCGCTGGGCGGGAGTGCTCGGCCTGCTGCTCGCGGGCAACCTCGCGCTGACGGTCGCATTCGCGGTCCACGACGACGGCTTCCGGTGGCTCTACTACCTGGCGGTCCTGGCCAATGCACAGGTCATCGTCTCCGGACCTGGACCGTTCGCCCTGGCGCGTTTCAACTGGGTGCCGGCCTACCTGCGCTGAGGCTGGGGCGGTTACGCTAGACGTCGTGAGCGTCGACGCCGAGGGTTATGGGTTCCCGGAGCACCAGCAGACGCTGGCCAGGTTGACGGACGACGTGCGGGTCCTGTCTCCCGCCGGCGTCGAGCGGGTGGCGCTGGGCTGGGACCGCCACGTCGGTGAGCACGGGCTCCAGGCTCTTCACGACGCCGAGAAGGCCGCTCTGCACGCCATCGAGCGGGCCGACCGCGGTGGTGCGTGGGACCAGGTGCGAAAGTCGTTGTTCGGCTTGACCGAGTCGGGCGCCGCGCTGGTTTCGTGGAAGGCCGAGCATGGCGAGATCGGCCACAAAGCCGAGGACGCGGCCTTCGCGGCCGCCCTGGGCCTCGTGGCCGGCCACCTGATCACCAAGGAGCAGGCCGCGACCTTGAAGCGGCCCCTGGCCGAGGCCCTGCCCTGGCTCCTGGCCGATTAGCCAGCGGCGCCCAGCAGCTCCGAGAGGTCGGCGCCCAGGCTTGACAGGGCCGACTCGCTCACCGGCCGGCGGCTTTCGATCAGCTTGCCACCCAGCTCGTTCGTCTTCCCGTCGTTCATCGACAGCACTCCGTCGATGAGCCCGTCGCGGAGATAGAAGACCGAGAACGAAAGCCCGTCGCGGTCACCGCGCCAGACCGCATGGTCGTCGCCGGAGGCATGACCGCGGTATTCCAGGCTGACGTCGTACTGATCCGACCAGAAGTACGGCAGCTTGGTGTACGGGGCGGCCCCGCCGGTGATGGCGGCGGCGATCCCGCGGCCCTGGTTCTTGGCGACCTCCCAGTGCTCGACCCGGATCGCCCGGCCGAGCACCGGGTGGGGGTGGAAGGCAATGTCCCCGCCGCAGTAAACGCCGTCGGCGGCGCGCAGCCCTTCGTCCACGGCCACGCCGCCCCCCTCGAGTGGCAGGCCGAGCGCCCGGGGCAGGTCCAGGTTGGGCTGGATGCCGACCGCCAGCAGGACGAGGTCCACCTCCTCGCGGCGCCCGTCGGACAGGGTCACCGCGACCACTCTCTGGCCGTCGGTGTGCCACTTCTGCACGGTGGTGCCCAGGCGGACGTCGACGCCTTTGGAGCGGTGGATGGTGGCGTAGATCGCACCGACCTCGTGGCCGAGGGCCCGCGAGAGCGGTACCGGGGCCGCCTCGACCATCAGGACCTCCTTGCCCAGCTGGCGGGCGGAGGCGCCCACCTCGGCGCCGATGAAGCCGGCGCCGATCAGCAGCAGGCGCGAGCAGCGGCTGAGCGCCTGGCGGATCGCCTGGCTGTCCCGCAGCGATCGGAGGGTGAGCATGTTCTCCGCCTGCGGAACGTCCGGCAGCCGCCTGGGAGTCCCGCCCAGGCCGAGTACGAGCGTGTCGAACGCGATCTGGGCGCCATCTTCCAGGGTGAGCTTGCGCTCCGATAGCGAGCCGCCGGTCACCTGGTGCTCGAGGCGGAGATCGATGTTCTGTTTCGAGTAGTCGGCCGTGTCGTGGAGGAAGATCTTCGGGAGCTCGACCTCCCCCCGCAGGAACTCCTTGGAGAGATACGGGCGATCGTAGGGCCGGTCGTGGTCCGCGCTCAGGATCACCACCTCGCCGTCGAAGCCCTGCTTGCGCAACGTGAACGCCGCGTAGTCACCGGCTCCGCCTCCCCCGACGATCACAACCCGTTTCCCAGCCATGAGACGACCTCCTGAAAATCGACCAGCGGCATTTCAGACAATACGAGTTTCGGGCAACTGGGTCGGCGGGGACGATCCCCTGACGCAGCCCGGCGGCGGCTAACAACAATTGACGCGTTAACTTGCCGCGCCGGAGCGGATTGGTCATAGAATTCCGGCTCACAGCCAACCCGGTTCCACCGAGTCGCGAAGAGGGAGGAAGGGTCCTTGCGGTCAGTGTTGTCTTCAGCGCGCCTGGCAGCGGCGCAGGTCGGCGCGCTGGCGATCACCCTGCCCATGCTTTTGGCCGGGGCCCTGCCGGCATCCGCCGCCGTCGCCACCCACGCCATGACCCCCGCCGTCGATGACGGCATCCTCTATCGATACGTCGGTGCCGACATGCCGTCCGGCAGGGTCTTGGGCGGCTGTCAGGCGGCCGGCGCCTGCTTCGGTCCGGACCAGATCCGCGCCGCCTACGACATCCAGCCGGTCCTGGACAGCGGGATCACGGGCTCCGGCCGCACGATCGTCATCATCGACGCCTACTCGAGCCCGACGATCCACTCAGACCTGGCCTGGTTCGACAGGATCTGGAACCTCCCGGCGCCGCCGCGCTTCAAGATCCTTGCGCCCGACGGCGTGCCGGCGTTCAACGTGGCGGACCGCAACCAGGTGATCTGGTCGGCCGAGATCTCGGTCGACGTGGAGTGGGCCCACGCCGTGGCGCCCGGCGCCGCCATCGACCTGGTGCTGGCCAGGAGCAGCCAGGACGCCGACATGCTGAGGGCCACGAGGTTCGCTGTCGAGCACAACCTCGGCGACGTGATCTCGCAAAGCTTCGGCGAGGCTGAAGCCTGCGCTGACCCCAGGCTCCTGGAGCAGGAGCACGCTCTGTTCGAGGCGGCGTCCGACAGGGGGATCGCGCTCTTCGCCGCATCGGGAGACTTCGGCTCAGGCCAGCCCACATGCGACGGAGCCACGCTGTTCATCAGCGCATCGACCCCCGCCTCAGACCCGCAGGTGACCGCCGTGGGCGGCACCCGCCTGGCGGCCGACGGCGTCAGCGGCGCATATCGGTCCGAGTCCGCCTGGAACAGGTCCGGCGGCGGATTCAGCAGCGTCTACAGCCGCCCGGGCTACCAGGCGCCGTTCAACGGCAACGAACGGGAGCGCGGCTTGCCGGACGTCGCCTATGACGCAGACCCCAACACAGGCGTCCTGGGGACCTGGAGCGTCCTGTGCGGCTTGGCCTTCCCCTGCCCGCTCGGCGTGGCGATCCTGAGGTTCGGCGGCACCAGCGCCGGGACGCCACAGTGGGCGGGGATCGCGGCGCTTGCCGACCAGGAGGCCGGCCGCCGGCTCGGCCCGATCAACAAGGCGCTCTACCACATCGCCAAGAGCGACTCCTACGGCAGCGCCTTCCACGACGTCACCAGCGGCAACAACGGGTATGCGGGTCTTGCGGGTTTCTCCGCCGCTCCTGGCTGGGACGCGGCCACCGGACTTGGCTCGCCAGACGTCGCTCATCTCCTCCGGCTCCTGACCTAGCGGTCGCGCCCGCAACCGACCGGCGACGGGTCGCCCGCGGGGGCGCCGCTCAGGTTCAGTGAGTGTTCGGCACGCGGTGCATCCAGCCGTGCGGGTCGAGAGCCTCGCCCTTCTGGATGTCGACGAGCGCCTGGCGCAGCCGCATCGTGACTTCGCCCGGCCGGCCGTCGCCCACCGTCCAGGAACCACCGGCCGACTTGACCGCCCCCACAGGCGTGATCACGGCGGCCGTGCCGCATGCGAAGACCTCGGTCAGCGATCCGTCAGCGCAGCCCGACTGCCACTCGGCGGTGCTGATCCTTCCCTCCTCGGCCTTGAACCCCAGGTCGACGCCAAGCTGCAGTAGCGCGTTGCGGGTGACGCCGGGCAGCAGCGTGCCGGTCAGCGCGGGGGTGAGGAGCCTTGCGTTCGATCCCGCGCCGTAAACGAAGAAAAGGTTCATGCCGCCCATCTCCTCGACCCATCGATGCTCCTGCGAATCGAGCCACACCACCTGCTCGCAACCTTGCTCGGCCGCCTGGGCCTGAGCGAGCAGGCCTCCCGCATAGTTGCCGCCGGTCTTCGCCGCCCCGGTGCCGCCCGGCGCCGCCCGGCTGAAGTCCTCCGACAGCCACACCGTGACCGGCTTGACCCCGCTGGGAAAGTAGGGCCCAGAGGGCGAGCCGATCAGAAGGAATGTGACTTGCGAAGCCGGGTGCACCGCCAGGCTCGTCTCGCTCGCGAACGTCAAAGGCCGGAGGTAGAGGCTGTGGTCGGGAGCCGCGGGCACCCAGCCGCCGTCGACGCTCAGGAGCAGGTCGACGGCTTCGATGAAGGTGCGCTCCGGGAGCTCCGGCAATGCCAGCCGGCGCGAGGAGCGACGGAACCGGGCCGCATGCGCGTCGGGGCGAAAGACGGCAATCCCGCCATCGGCCTGCCGGAACGCCTTGAGGCCTTCGAACACCGACTGCGAGTAGTGGAGGACGGAGGCGCCGGGGTCGAGCTGAAGGGGTGCGTAGGGCCGCAGCTCGGCGTCGTGCCAGCCCCGGCTGTCATCCCAGTCGATGCGGGCCATGTGCTCGGTGAAGATCCTTCCGAACCCCGGCTCGAGCAGCATCCGCTCCCGCTCCTCCACCGGCACGCGCGTGGCGGCGGGATTGACGGCGAACGTGATGGCGGCCTCTTGGGTCCCCACGATGTGGCAAGCCTAAGGTCTCAGCGCTTCAATCCGCCGTTCCGGCACGAAACGAGGCCGAGCCATGCGGCACGGCCTCGCGAGAGGAAGACCGCTCAGGGCGCCGGCGATCAGACCCGGTCGAGGTCCGCCGCGCAGAACGCGCAGCGGCTCGCGCCCACGGGAATGGCGCTCAGGCAGCGCGGGCATTCCTTCTTCGCCGGTTCGGGGACGGGCGGCGTCTCGAATCGTGACCTCAGCCGCGCGTACGGTGCGACGACCAGGAAGTACAGAACCGCCGCGACGATGAGGAAGGCGACCACGGCGTTGATGAATTCGCCGAAGAGGAACCTGCTGTTGTTGATCGTGAAGTACAGGCCCGAGAAGTCCGGCTGGCCGACGAGCGCGGCGATGATCGGCGTGATGACGTCCTTGACGAAGGCCGTGACGACGGTGCCGAAGGCGACACCGATGACGATGCCGACCGACATGTCCACCAGGTTGCCCCGGAGCAGGAAGGTCTTGAAACCGCTCATCGCCGCTTCCTCCTGAACAGGCGCATCCGATCAGGCCGCCGGTACGCCTGCGAGCCCGGCGGGCGAAAGGATAGCGGGCCCCGGGGCTAAACGGTCGCGCGAGCCGGCGCGGAGACCGCGGGCCGTGATGCCCGCGGTGACAGGCCCATCGAGAGGAGCCATGCGATCTCGAGCCCGAGGAGGGGCGTCCAGCCGACGCGCGGCGCCTGCCCGAGATCGATCGCGATGTAGCCCGCCACCAGGTAGGCCATCGCCCATGGCGATGGTTGGGTGCGAAGGTACAGCCAACCGGCGGCGACCAGCATGACGGTGTCGGGCTCGTGGAGGTATGGCGTCATCACCATCGACCCGACGATCGCTATCGCCATCGGCAGCTCGATGCCCTCACCACGCCGCCGCCACGCGGCCAAGAGGGCAAAGGCCGCCACGAGGAGCTGGGAGAAGCTTCCCAGGAGGCCTCCGCCGAGCAGGCTCGGCAGCGACATGCCGGGTACGGATTCCCAGATCCCGGGATGCCGCGCGACCTCGCCGAGCCGGTCGAGGTAGACGGCAAGGCTCGAAACGCCGATCACCGCCAGCAGTGCCGATGCGATCAACGCGGCGCCGGCGGCCCAGACGGCGAAGGTCCGGCGCCGGCCGGCCAGGAGCAGCGCGAATGGCAAAAGGATCGCTTCCTGGGGTTTGAGCACGATGAGCAGGAGCACCAACCCCGCCGCCACATCGTGGCCGCGCCGCAGCAGCCACCAGGCCGCCAGCACCGACGCGAAGACCACGAACTCCACCTGGCCGACGTACAGGCCCAGGCCGACCGGGAGCAGAGCCAACAGCGCCACGAGGTGGCCTCCACGGCCCCAGCGCCCGCCCGGCGCACCCATCCACCAGCCGATGAGGATGGCCGTCCCGAGGAGCGACAGCCAGATGGCGTAGGCGACCATGAAAGGCATCAGCGCCAGGGGAGCGATCGCCACCGCCAGGGTCGGCAGCTGAATGATCGGGTAGGGATGCAGCGGGCCGCCCAGGGCGATGCCGAGGGCGTCCCAAACCCGCTGCCGCAGAAAGTCGTCGTACAGGTGCGAGAACCCGGACTGGAGGCCGATCGTCGACATGCCGTAGTAGACGGCGAAGTCGCTGCGGTACGGCGCGAGGATGGCGGTGCGAATCGCGCTCACGACCATCAGCACCGCCAGCGGCACAAGGGCGCCCATCGCCATCGCGAACAGGAGCCGGCGGCGGTCGAGGCCGCGAAGCATCGGCCGCCACACTAGCACTCGGTTGCCGGCCGGAAGGCGTCAGCGGCCGCTGAAATCGCGCACCCCCACGCCCAGCTCGCTCAGGGATCCGAAATCGGGACGGGGGTCCTGATGCACCAGGCTGACGACGCTGTCGCTGCGGTAACCCAGGCGCAGCCGGGCGAGCTCCGCCAGCTTGAGACCAGCCCACACCGCCTGCCAGGGAACGCCGATGAATCTCGGCGCACGCCTCTGGCGACGCGCCAATTCCCGCAGCAGCTCGCGCATCGGCCAGGCCCGGGACGAAGCCGCCACGATCGGTCCGGCCGGCTCACCCAGATCGCCGGCGCAGAGGCGGCTGACCAATCCGAACAGGTCATCGACGTGAACCAGGTACTGGGGATGGACGCCGCCATCGATCAGCGGCACCAGGGGCGCGCGCACGCTCTTCATCAGACTGCCGAACATCCCTCCGACCGGGGTGGGGACGTCGCCGTAGACAAGGCCGGGGCGGACCACGAAGGCTCCGGCGTCGGCAGCCGCCGCCTCGATCTCGAGCTTGGCCCGGCCGTACAGCGAACGGCAGCCGGCAAATGCGCTGATCGTGGAGATCACCACCATCGTTTCGACTCCACCGGCCCTGGCCGCGGCCATCAGCCTCCGCGAACCTTCGACGTTGACGCGGCGGATGTCGGACCAAGTCACCGGCCCGAAGTCGTAAGCGCAGTGGACGAGGGCGGCGATGCGCCTGGAGCGGAAATCATCCGGGTTCACCTCGTCAGCCAGGCGGAAACGCACGGTGCCGCCGGCGCCTTCGCCGGCAGCTCGCGTGAATCGAGTCACCGACCACCCGGCGTGTTCGAAGCGGTCGACCAATTGGGCGCCGACAAATCCCGAAGCGCCGGTGATGGCGACCCTGTTCTGATCCGCGCCGGTAAGCCTCGGATCGTGACCCATCAAGCGGCGGCCCCGGCGCCGATCCGGTGAGCGTTCGCCATGACGCTCAGCGTGATTGTCGTGGCGGGGAGCGTCGGGAACACGCTGGCATCGACCAGGTGCACGCGCGAAAAGCCGTAGGGCCGTCCCAGGCTGTCGGTCTCAAAGGGCTTGGGTTGCGATCGCATGGGAAATGTGCCGCCGGTATGGAAACCACGCCCGGGCTTGCCGACTCTCATTGCCGGCGAGAGGGGGATCGCTCGCATCGATCGGCGCTCCGCCCAGAGCCTCCGTTGCAGGGCGGCAAGGGCCGGACGGGTCGTTGCGTTCGGCTCGACGCTCAAAGCGAGCCTGGCGGCGTGCCCCGGGCTGCCGCGTTGAAGAGTGAGCCTGATCCCGGGTGAGAGATCTGAGTGAAGGTAGCCCTGGATCAGGAGCATCCGGCCGAGCAGGGCTCGCTCGACGGCAGCCCCGAGCACTCCGGCGGCCGGCCCGAGGAGATTGCGAACCTGTTCCCGAAAGAGCTCGTTGTAGGTGTAGATCTGGAGGTGGGAGGTATGCGGGCCGACCTCCGGGTCGACGATCTCCAGGAAGACGTGCGCGAGCGTGTGAAGCGATTCGCGAGTCGCGCCTGCCTGCTGCCGGTAACGGAGGAGGGGCAGCAGGAAGTAGCAGTTGTCGGCGGCCTGAACCGGGTGCTCGTAGGCCTCCAGCGAAGCCAGCAGGACCCTGGCTGTCGAAAGCGCTCCGCAAGCGAGAAACACCCCCTCCGCGCGCAGGCGCAATGGTGTCCCGTCCTCGAGATTCCGACCGCGCAGCTCAACTTCCGCACCGAGCTCGCTCACCTGCTCCACGAGCGCTCCCGGGCGGTAGTCGAACGCAGGGTGGGCGCGCAGCCGATCAAGCGTCTGGCTCGAGTTGTAGATGTACCCGTAAGGGCAGCCGTACATGCATTGAGCGCAGTAAACACACCCCCCTCGACCATCGGCGGATCCCTGAACGGCCAGGCGAGAGGCTCCGAAGCGAACCCCGTGCGCCAGGAGGGTGGCATGCGCAGCCTCGAGGTCACCAAGAAACGCCGCCGCCTGGCTGCTCGCGTTGAGGTCGCCCGGGCGATCGTGATACAGCGGGAACGCGGCCTCGAGCCGGTCGTGTCGAGCAGAGAATGGCATCACCTCCAGCACGGCGCGGTAGTGAGGTTTGAGATCTTCGGCCGTGATCGGCCAGCCATTCATGTCTTCGGTGCGGAAGGGCAGGACGCTTGCGCCCCACACGTTGCTCAGCCCTCCCTGGGCGAAGGAGGGCTGGCCCTCGACTCCGTCACGCGTGATGGGCAGGTCCACCGGTTCCCGGTAGGGGAACCGCGAGCCGTAGGCCAGTTTCATGGGAATCCCCCCGGCGGCGACGGTGACGCCGTCCCGGATGAAGCTCAGTGACGCCTGGTCCCAGTCCCGCGGGGACAGCCGTTGAAGCGCGGCCAGCCGCTCTCGCCTTTGGGGTTCGAGCTCGAGCCCGGCATCCAACAGCGTGACCTTGGCACCCGCCCGCAACAGGGCGTGCGCGCAGGCGACGCCTGCTGGGCCTGACCCGACGACGCAAAACATGTGAGGTGTGGGGCGCAGTGTAACGACGTCAGCGTCGTCTGGCGGCCAGGCCTCAGGAGTGCTACCGCGCCGGTCGGCGCCACACGATTTCGTGCCATGGTCGCGACGACTCACCGGTGTTGTCGATGGCCACGTGCTTGACGATGGTGTACTCGTCCACGCTGTACTGGCTCATGTCCTTGCCGGTCCCCGACTGTTTGAAGCCGCCGTGGGGCATCTCGGACGTGATCGGAATGTGTTCGTTGACCCATACGGTGCCGAACCGCAGGCGCTGAGAGGCCCGCATGGCGCGGGCCACGTCGCCGGTCCACACCGAGGCCGCCAACCCGTAGTCCACATCGTTGGCCAGCTCAAGCGCCTGGTCCTCGGAGGCGAAGGGCAGCAGGGCGAGCACCGGGCCGAAGACCTCGCGCTGCACGATCTCGTCCTTCTGCCCCACCCCTTCGATCACGGTCGGCGTGTAGAACGCTCCGCGTGCCAGCGACGATGCACCCGGCACCTCACCGCCGACCAGGACTTTCGCCCCCTGCGCGCGCGCTCTCTCGACGAAGCCCGCGACCCGGTCGCGGTGGCCGGTGCTGATGAGCGGGCCGAGATCGGTCTTCATGTCTTGCGGGTCGCCGACCACGACTGAAGAGGTCTTCTCGACCACCAGGTCTCGAAACCGCGCATAGACGTCGTGATGGACGTAGAAACGGGTGGCGGCGGTGCAGTCCTGGCCCACGTTGACGAATCCACCCGCGATCGCTCCGTTGGCCGCCGCCTCGAGGTCGGCGTCGGGAAAGACCACGAACGGGGCCTTTCCGCCCAACTCCAGGTGAAGCTTCTTCAGGCTCGGCGCCGCCAGTCTCATGATCTCGGCCCCGGTGGTGGTGTCGCCCGTGATCGAGATCATGTCGACGTCTCGGTGCTGGCACAGCACCGGGCCGATGAGCTCGCCTCGGCCGCTCACCACGTTGACGACTCCGTCCGGGAGTCCCGCCCTGGTGCACAGCTCCGCCAGCCGGAGGCTCGAGAGCGGAGTCAGCGATGCCGGCTTGAGGATGACGGTGTTGCCGGCGGCGATGGCGGGAAAGATCTTCCACACCGCCATCTGGAGCGGGTAGTTCCACGGCGAGATCGACGCGACGACCCCGATGGGCTCTCTCCGGATGAGGCTGGTGATCCCGGGCATGTATTCGGCCGCGGCCTTGCCCTCGAGGTTGCGCGCGGCGCCCGCGTAGAAGCGGATGTTGTCGATGCTGCCGGCGACGTCGAAATCGCGCGCCATCCGGAGCGTCTTGCCGGTGTTGCGGCTCTCGAGGTCGGCCACCCGCTCCTTCTCCGCCTCGAGCAGATCGGCGATCTTCCAGATGACCGCGGCTCGCTCCGCCGGCAGGGTGCGCGACCAGCCGCGAAACGCCGTTCGCGCCGCCTCCACGGCCTTTTGCACCTCTTCAGGGCCGGCGCTCGCGACCATGGCGAGAGCCTCACCGTCGGCAGGGTTGTCGACGCGCCGCTCACGCTCGGAGCCAGGTACCGAGCACCCGTTGATCCACAGGCCGTGATGTTCTATGGCGGCGGTGGTGGCCATCTAGTCGGTCCTCCATGCGAGTCTCTCGCCACCGTTCACCAACGGCTGATGAACGCCTTCTTGCGCGTGTAGAACTCGATCCCGTCGGTGCCATGCACGTGCAGGTCGCCATAGAAGGAGTTCTTCCAGCCTGAGAACGGGAAGAATGCGAACGGCTGGGCGATCGGGACGTTGACACCGACCATGCCCGCCTCGACCCGTTCACGGAACTCGCGCGCCACCCCACCGCTCTTCGTGAACACGACGGCCATGTTGCCGAGGGTCATGCTGTTGACCATCGCGATCGCTTCGTCGAGCGACGGCGCGCGGGAAACCGAGAGCACCGGGCCGAAGATCTCCTCCCGGCCAACCGTCATGGACGGCACGACCCCGTCCAGGATCGTCGGTCCGAGAAAGAAGCCGGGACGCTCCATGTAAGAGCGACCGTCAACCAGGATCTCGGCGCCTTCGCGCGCCCCCTGGTCGATGTACTCGGCGACCTTCTTGCGGTGACTGTCACGGATCAGCGGCCCGACCTGGACGTCCGGCTGGTCACCGGGGCCGACGACGAGCTTCTCGGTGCTTGCGACCAGTGCCTCGAGCAGGCCGGATGCCGAACCGCCGACGGCGACGGCGACGCTGCCGGCCAGGCACCGCTCGCCCGCGTTCCCAAAACCCGCATTCAGGAGGTGCGGCACGACCTCCGAGATGTCCGCGTCGGGCATGACCACCATGTGGTTTTTCGCGCCGCCCAAAGCCTGGACGCGCTTGCCGTAGCGTGCCGCCTCCGCGTAGATGTGGCGGGCGACCGGCTCGGAGCCGACGAACGAGATGGCCCGGACATCAGGGTGCTGGAGCAGAGCGTCGACGGCCGGCTTCGCCCCGTGCACGACATTGAGCACGCCTTCCGGGAACCCGGCCTCTAAGAACAGCTCGGCCAGACGCACGGCGCCAAGCGGGGTTCGCTCGGACGGCTTCAGGATGTACGTGTTTCCAGCCACGACCGCAAGCGGGAACATCCACAGCGGGATCATCACAGGGAAGTTGAAAGGCGGGATGCCGGCGCAGACGCCAACGGGGTAGCGGTAAAGGTCCTGGTCGACACCACCCGAAACCGACCGCAGCGTTCGCCCCTGGAGAAGGGTTGGGGCGCCGCATGCGAAGTCCACGACCTCAATGCCTCGGCGAACTTCGCCCCGGGCCTCGTCCAGGGTCTTCCCGTGGTGCCTGGTGACGATCGCCGCCAGCTCTTCGAAATGTGCCTCGAGCCGGCCCTTGTAGGCGAACATGAGCCTCACGCGCTCGAGCAGTGAGGTGCGCGACCAGGTCTCGAATGCCTCGACGGCGGCCTGCACGGCCGCTTGCACCTCGGCGGCTCCCGAAAGCGGGACCTCGTCAATGACCTCGCCGGTAGCGGGGTTGTAAACGGGCAGGCCCTCCGCCTCCGTCCCCACCCATCGACCTCCGATCAGGTTGCCCAGCACGCTCAGGCGGGCTCCATCCGCCTCAAGAGGCCATGGCTTCGGACAGAGCCCCGTCAAGGACCTCGGCGACGAATCCCAGCTGCTCCTGAGTGATCGTCAGCGGCGGCTGGATCCTCAGCACGTTGCCAAAGTAACCGCCGACCCCGATGAGCACTCCTCGCTGACGGCAGGACGCCTTGATCCGTGCGGCCAGCTCCGGGGCCGGCTCTCGGGTGACGCGGTCGCGCACCAGCTCGAGCCCCTGCATGAGCCCCGCGCCGCGTACATCGCCGACGGCCACATGCCGTTCAGCCAGCCGCTCCAATTGAGGTCGCAGCCAGGATCCCAGGCCGGCTGAGCGAGCGACCAGGCCGTCGGCTTCGAGGACCTCGATGCTCGCCAGGCCGGCGGCGCAGCACACCGGGTTGCCGCCGAAGGTCGACAGGTGCTCGCCCGGTCGAAACGAGTCCGCCACGTCGGGACGCGCGGTGAAGCCGGCGAGAGGGAAGCCGTCACCGATGCCTTTGGCCATGGTCATGATGTCCGGGGCGACTCCCGAACGCTCGATGGCGAACATCGTGCCGGTGCGGCCGAAGCCGGATTGCACCTCGTCGGCGATGAAGAGGATGCCGCGATCGTCCAGGATCTTCTTGACGCGCTCGAAGTAGCCCTCCGGCGGCACGATGATGCCGCCCTCGCCCATCACCGGCTCGGCGATGAAAGCCGCCACATCACCGGACGTGTGGTAGTCGATGACGTCGGAGACGGCGTCGGCGCAGGCCAGGGAGCACTTCCCGTTGCACAGCCGGCAGCGGTACGGATGCGGAGGTGGCGCAAACGCCACCCCGGGCAGGTAGGGCCCCCCGTGCTGCTTGCGCTTTCGGTTGCCCGTCACGCTCAGGGTGGCGTTGGTCCGGCCGTGAAACCCGAGCTCGAGGGCGATGAACTCACTGCGGCCGGTGCTGGCCTTGGCCAACCGGAGCGCGCCCTCGACCGCCTCGGCCCCGCTGTTGCAGAAGAAGGTCTTCTCGAGCCGGCCGGGCGTGATCCAGGCCAGCTTCTCGGCGAGGTCCGCGACCACCGGCACCTCGTACAACAGGGAGCCGATGTGCACGAGCCGCTCCATCTGACGCCGCGCCGCCTCCAGCACACGCGGCTCGCAGTGGCCGGCGTTGACCACAGCGATGCCGGCGAAGCAGTCCACGTACTCGGTGCCGTCGGTCGACCAGACCAGCGCATCGCGCGCCCGCTCGACGGTGATCGGTTCCACGCTCTGGACCGAGCTCAGGATCAGGAATTGCCTGTACTTCTCCGACGTGCTGAGTCCCGTCGCCGTCATGCGCGCGGCCTCTCACCGACCAGCAGACGCTCGGCCGCGGCCAGACCTGCTCTGGCGCACGAGACGTCCTGGCCGACCGCCGCTCCGCTGACCCCGATCGCCCCCACGACCCGGCCGCCGAGGGTGATCGGAATCCCGCCGCCGAAGATGACGTAGCGGCCGCCACCGTTGGCGTGCAAGCCGAACAGGGGGCCGCCCGGCGCCGCCAGCTCGGCCAGTTCGTGCGTGGGCGTGCGGTGGGCGAGCGCGGTATACGCCTTGTCAGTCGCCAGCACCGGCCCTGCGACCTCAGCGCCGTCCATGCGGGCGAAGGCTTTGAGATTGCCGCCGGCATCGACCACGGCGGCAGAGACCTGTACGCCGATGCGGCGTGCCTCGTCGAAGCACGCCGCAAGGATCGCATTGGCAGCGTCGAGCTGAATGTCGACCGACGTGAGTTCCATTTCGGGGATCAATGGGAATTTCGACTGCGCCGTCAGCCGGCGCGCTCCTCGACAGCGACCGACCCGATGGACAGGTTCGTCTCGACCACATGGGCCTTGCGTGGGTCGGAGAAGTACGTGGCCTTGCTCTTGACGCCCACGATCACGGCAATGACGAGGCAGGCAACGAGGATGCCGGCCGCGACCAGGGAGATCGGTCGTAGCTGGGTGGCCAGCCCGTAAGCCAATATGGCGATCATCGCCACGCCGCCGATCAGCGGGAACAGGCCGCTCAGCATGAAGTTTCTGAACGAGGTCGTCAGCAACTGACGGTAGTACCACACACACGCCAGGGCGACGATGCCGTACATGGCGAGGTAGAGCAGACCGTCTGCGCTGAGCAGGTAGCCGATGGCGGAGTTCGCGGAAGCGTTGGCCAGGTACGGGATCAGGGCGAGGGGTGCCAGCAGCGCAATCACTAGGGAGGCAACCCACGGGGTCTTGAAGTTCCAATGCACAGCCGACAGTCGCTTGGGCAGCAGCCGGTCTCGGGCCATCGCGAACGTCAGCCGGCTTGATTCCACCAGCATCATCTGGGTGGTCCCGAAGAGCGCTGAGAGCACCGCCAGGGGAAGCAACCTACCCCACGGATCCGGCGCGAGCAGCCCACCAGCGTAGGCAAGGATGTCAGTACCGTTCTTCTGGATGTCCGCGGGGGAGGCCAGGCCCTGGAACACCGTGACGAGGAAGGCGTAGTAGCCGGTGAGGAAGACCATGCCCAGGATCGCCCCGAGGCCGGGGTACCGCTTCGGCTTCTTGGTTTCCTCGCCAAGGATCAGCGGCGACTCCCAGCCCGCGTAGAGAAAGCCGCAAACGACGCCCGCGCCGATGAGGCCGGCCAGCCCGGTCGGTGAGGTGCTGGGCAGGAAGACGTTCCACGACGGGGCGGTCGTACCCGCGACGTGGTCGATTATCTCGCGCTTCAGAGTGAGGGCGACAAAGACCAGCACGACGGCGTACTCGAAGATGACAATCGCCGTCTGCACCTCGATCGACGGCCGCACGCCGCGAATCGCGAGGTAGGTGACGAGGCCCATGAAAACGACGGCCGTGACGAACACCAGGATCGCCGAGAACGTGCCGCCGGGCTGAATCAGACCGAGCGCATAGGTACCCGCGAGCGCGACATCAGCAATGATCGCGACCGTCGAGGCCATGATCGCCAGCAGCCCAGTGGCGTAGCCGAGAACCGGCGCGACGGCTTCGCCGACCCAAACGAAGGGGGCGCCCGCATGAGGCTTCCAGTTGTTCAGCCGGGCATACCCGCCGGCCACCATGATCATGAAGGCTCCGACCACGACGATCGCCAGAGGCGACCCGAATCCGGCGAAGGACGCGAGCAGAGCCAGCGTGAACGCGACGGTGCTCGACGGAGCAACGCACGCGATCGACGCGACAAACGCTCCCCCCAAGCCGACCGCGTCGGCCATCAGCGTGTGCTGATCACGTGCCGTTTGAACAGCCATTCTCTGCCTCCTCAAAGTCGCGGTAAATTGGATGGGCCGGTTCTGCCGACTCCTCGGCCAAGGCGCCACAGGCCCGGAGGTTAGATTGCTGGGGCATCCGAGATCCGGCAACGCCCACTTTGAGCCGCGTCCTTGCCGTCCGTGTCACAGTGCGTTCGTTTCGACCGAGTTGCGGACCGGCCCGGGGACGCGGTACCGGCTACTCGGCGGCGGCTCCGGGCTTCCCGGCTTCACCCAGAGCGGCGGTTTTCGCCGCCCGGCCCAATCCCGAGACCCCGGGGCGGGCCGCCAGGATGTCCAGGCTCCTCAGCGCCAGCCACAGCCGCATGCGGTCGTCGGAATCGTCGAGACCATGGCCCAGAAGGTCTGTGATGCGACCCAGGCGGTGATAGAGGGAGCGCCGTTCGATATTCAGGGCGCGGGCCGCCGCCTGGACATTGCGGCTCCGGAGGTAGGCCCGCAGGGTGGAGAGCAGCGGTACCGGCGACCGCGCGTCGTGCTCGAGGATGGGCCCGAGCTCGCCCTCGACGAAACGCGCGATGTCCGGCCCGTCGGTCATCCGAAGGACCAGATCCTCGAAGCCGAAGTCGCCGTAGTGGTGCACGGAGCTGCCGATGGTCAGGTATCGACCCCGCTGCGCGGCCTCCCGTGCTTCTTTGAACGCCCGATGCGCCGCCTCCGGGGCAGCCTCCTGGCTGACGCCGACGATGACCCGCACGCCAGCCATGCGCTCGGCGATGCGGCTCGCCGCCTGTTCGCCGACCTGCGTGAGCACGTCCTTGAGGACGTCCTTCGGCTTCACGCCGACCAGGGCCATGACGCGGTCGCCGTCGAACGCCACGACTCCGCGGCAGTGACCGCGCTCGAGCGCGGCACGGACCCACGCCGCGATATGCCCGTACGCCTGCTGTCGCTCCAGCTCAGACAGCCCGCGCTCGTCCATGTGATCGGCGAGGCCCAGAAGGTCGACCACAACCGCGGCCAGCCGGAGCGCCTCCAGATCCACCCCCGCCGCCCGAGCCCGGCGCAGAACGTCATCGCCCGACATGTAGTTGCCTTTCAACAAATCGAAGATCAGCACGCCTCTTGCCTGCTCCGACCAGTGAACAACCGCTTGATCGGTCAGGAGCGAGAGATTGATGACGGCCGCCGTACGGTCGAGCGCGAGCCGATCCAGATCGTCCAAGGGCTTGTTGATCGCGAGCATATGCAGACGCCCCCAGGGCTGGGCCCGCACCGTGATCGGCAGCCACGCGCAGACCGGGTCCGTCTGCTCGATGCGCACCTTGAGTCCGTCGCCGGGAACTGAGGTGTGCGCCTGGCGCGAATGCGCGTGCCAACCCTCGACCAGCGAAGCCGTCGCCGCGGATTGAGGGGCAAACTCGATGATCTGGTGAGCACCGTCCTCGAGGACGACCGGATTGTCGACCAGGCCGGCCAGTTTGTGAACGATGTGGCCGCGCGTCACGCCGTGGATGAGCAGTTCAGTGAAGGTATGGGTGATTTCGTCAGCCCGCTCGAGCAGCTGGTACTGGCGGTTGATGATGCTGGCGTGGACCTGTTCGGTGATCTCCACGTAAAGGGTCTCGCGATGCAGCACGATCAGGGGCAGCCCTTCCGTCTCGGCGGCCTCGACGACGGACGCAGGCACCTGCGGAAGGGTCGGCCCGAGCTCGATCACCACGCCCGCGACACCGGCTCGCTTCAGCTCGGCGACGTATTCGGCCTGCCGGTGCGGATCCTCGCCGCGCAAACCCATTCCGGTGGTCAGCAGGAGTTCGCCGCCCTTCAGGAGATGCGCCACATTGAGCATCTCCGCGATGTGCACCCAGCGCACCCGACCGCCGAGGTTCCGCTGGCCGGCCACCACCTCAGCCTCAGCCTCGCGGAAGACGTCCAGCCCCAGTACCTCGGCGACGGTCGGCACGTGTGCGGCAATAGTAGGTCCCGCATCCCCGCGTAGAACGCCGAAAGACAACGGCTCCCCTCCCGGTTCGTGCCGGCGCGGCCCCACCGGAGGCTGCCGGTGAGTCACGGCCGAGCGCCGAGAGGCCTCTGGCGCTCTTTTCTCACGACCGTGGTGCCGACCGCCCGGCACACCACCACGGGTTCGACGAGCATCTCCGCCGCGGAGTCGGAGATGTCGGCACGCAGCTGTGCCAGCTTGCGGGCCTCGAACTCGCACTTCCGTGACGTCTCGCCAAGCCGAACCAGGCGAGCCCGCGCCTCGATGAAGTCCCCGCCGTACACCGGCGCGAGGAACTCGACCATCTCGTAGCCGGCGAGCAATCCCTCGTCCCCATCCTGCTCGATGGCAATCTGGGTGACGAGGTCGCCGAACAGCCTCAACATGGTCGCGCCGGCCACCAGGTTCCCACCGTAGTGCACGTCTTCGGCACCCATCCGCTCTCTGAGCACGACCCACTCGCCTGACATGACGATTTCCTCCCTTATGCGGGAATCACCAGCGCGTCGACCGCCACCACGCCGTTCGCCCGCACGAACAGCGGATTCACCTCGATCACCTTGACCCGGCCTCGGGCACTTCCGACCACGCCAATCAGCCGGAGGACGATTGCAGCCACCGCGTCGACTGGAAACTGGCGTCCCCGGGCCCCGTCGAGAAGGAGCCGGCCCCAGCGCCGAGACGCGAGCGCGCGCCTGACCGCCTCGAACGATCCGGGACCGGCGACCACGATGGGATCTCCGAGCATCTCGACCCAGGATCCACCCACGCCAACCAGGCAGCAGGGCCCAAAGTCGGGATCGCAAAAGGCGGAGACGATTAGCTCCAGCTCGGCTGAGACCTGCTCGCAAACCAACACGGCGGGAAAGGCGGCCAGCAATTCGGCCGCTGCACCGGCGACGGCCCCCTCCGAGCCCAGATTCAGCCGCACGCCGTTGCCGTCGCTCTTATGCGGAAGATTCGGCCGGGAAGCCTTGATCGCGACGGGATAGCCCATGTCGGAGGCGCTGGCGACCGCCGCGTCCACGGTCCTGACCTCGACCTCGTTCGGCACCGGTATGCCGACGCGTTGCAGCAATTGCTTCGAGGCGTGCTCGCTCCAGGCAAGCTCACCATCCCCAAGCGCCTCCGCGAGCGCTTCGAACGCCGCCTCCTCGACTGCTCCGCGCGCCCCGTCCCGAGTCTTGGAACCGCCACGCCAGGCATGCCAGCGGTCCACTGCAGCGAGCGCCGCGAGGGTGAGGTCCGCTCCTTTGGTGACGGCAATGCCCTGGCGCCAGCACGCCTCCAGCAGAGCGGGGTCGGCGGAGTCCGAGCCGCCGTAGGCCATGAGCAGAGCGCTGCCCGGCGTGCTCACCCCAGCGAGCGCCGCCGCGACCAGGTCGCGCCCCGCCTGACTGGTCGAAAGAAACTTGTCGAGGCCGAACACGGTCAGATGGGGCTCTCCCGAGAGCAGCGTTGAGACGCCTTTGTCATAGACCTCCCGAGGGGGCCCCAGGGCCCACAGGTCGAGCGGATTCGCGGCGGGGTGGAGCTTGGGAAAAAGACGCCTCAGCTCAGAAGCGGTGTCCTCGCCCAGGCGGGGAAGATCGACACCGTGATCCGAGGCGAGGTCCGCAAAGAGGTTGGCCTGGCCGCCCGAATCCCCGACCAGGACCACCTTTCCCGCCGGCCGCAGCAGACCCTTGCCCAGGATCTCCAGCAGCACGAGCATCTGGTCGACGTCGCGGACCTCGATGGCGTTGGCGGCCCGCAGCACGCCGCTGAAAACGTCGCAGTCGCCGACCATGGACCCCGTGTGCGAGGCCGCTCCCAAACGGCCGATCGCGGAGCGGCCAACCTTCAGGACGACCACCGGCTTGTCGAGTCGCGCCGCCGCCTCCAGACCCTCCCGTAACTCAGAAGGACGCCGGATGCCTTCGACGAAGAGCCCGATGACTCTGGTCTCGGCGTCGGCGACAAGGAACTCCAGCGCCGCCGCCATGTCGAGCCCGAACTCGTTGCCCAGCGAAATGACGTGAGAGAACCCGATGCGCCATGGGAGGGCGGTGCAGATCTCGCAGATCGATCCCGAGTGGGACACCAGGCCGACATGGCCGGCTTGCACTCCCGGCTCGATGCTTCCGATGTAGGGAGCCGGGCCGTTCCGAAACGAGACGAACCCCATGCAATTGGGCCCGACGATGCTCAGGCCGCGCGCGCGGATCAGCGCCTTGAGGTCGTTCGCGATCTCCAGACCGCCCTCGTTCCCGCCACCGCCTGGGATGACGAAGCGCTTCACACCGAACCCGGCCGCCGCGTCCACGACGCTCAGCAGGCTGCCGGCTCCAACCAGGGGGACGCACAGGTCGACGGGCTCCGGAATATCCGCCAGCGAGGCGACCGGGATCGCACCCGCGTCCGAGCTCGCTCCTGGGTGGACCGCGTAGCAACGACCGCCGGCGCCGAACCGGCGCAGGTTCGAGATCGTGACCTGGGCGGCCGCATTCCGTGGCGATGCACCGACGACGGCCACCACCTTTGCCTTGGTCAGCTCCGCGAGCACCGGCGCCGGCTCAGACGCGGCCATCAATCCGCGACGATCTTGTCTGAGCGCCTGCCCAGCCCCGGTTGCGCCGCGCCGACAAGGACGACCGTGTTGCCCGCGGGCGCGCTGCCCTCGCCCATCTCATGGTGGACCTGGCCGACCTCCTCGAACTTCACCACGCGGCCCAGGCAGGGATCGATCTTCCCGGCGCGCACGAGGTCGTTGTAGGCAATCGCCTGCTCGTCGTTGCATCCGTGCGACCCCTGGAAGCGCTTCTGCCGCACCCACAGGTAGCGGACGTCGACCATCGCCGAGTAGCCGGTCGTCCCGGCGCAGATGACGACCATGCCGCCCTCTTCGCAGACGAAGATCGAAATTGGGATGGTCTCCTCGCCGGGGTGCTCGAAAACGATCGCCGGATTGCGCCGCTCGCCGAGTGCCTCCCAGATCGCCTTGCCGAAGCGGCGCGCCTCCCCGGTCCAAGCCTTCTGCCCCTGGGCATCGTCCCAATGGGGTGGGACGCCCCAGTGATTGAACTGCTTGCGGTCGACGTAGCCGGCCGCTCCCAGCCGCTTGCAGTACTCGCCGCGCTCGTCACTGGAGACCACGGCCACGGCGCGAGCGCCGGCCAGCCGGCAGAGCTGGACGGCCTGGCCGCCCAACCCGCCAGAGCCTCCCCAGACGAGGACCACGTCGCCCCGCTTCACCTCATGGCCCCTCCAGCCGTGGAGCATCCGGTAGGCGGTGGTGCCGACCAGCGTGGGGGCCGCCGCCTCTTCCCAGGTCAGGTGCTCGGCCTTGGGCAGGACCTGATGGCCCTGGGCGACGCAGAACTCGGCGAAGGAGCCGAAGTTGGTGTCGTAGCCCCAGATTCGACCATTGACCATCGGGTCGCGGCCTGACTTGACCCAGGGATCCTCAGCGTCCCAATAGCCGGGATGGACGATGACTTCGTCGTCGGCGTGGACATTGGTCACCGCCGAGCCCACCGCTTGGACGACGCCGGATGCGTCGCTGCCGCCGATGTGGAAATCCCATGGCTCGCCCGCGCGCTGGCGGCTGGCGATCACGTCGATGGGGACGCCGCGTGCGGCCCACACGTTGTTGAAGTTGACCCCGGCGGCCATCACCCGGATCAGGACCTCGTCCGGCCGGATCTCGGGGACCGCCACCTGCTCGATCTGAAAGGCCGTGCGGGGATCGCCGAAGCGGTCTTGACGGACCACCTGCGCAAACATCCGCCGCGGCACCACGCCGCTGACGCTTTGGCCGCCGGGCGCCAGCCGACCTTTCGCTGTCACGTCTCCTCCCCGGTCTGCAGGAGCGTGGCGGCAACTCCAAAAACAGACGCCGGCGCTCGTGGCGGATCCAAAGGCAGCACGACGATTCCTTTGTAGCCGTTTACGCCCGACCTCGGGCAGCCACTGTGCGCCAGCCCCGGTCGGGCAACGTCACAGTTCGCGCTGCGCCAACCCCATGACCTTCTGCCGCCATGGTCTCGACGCCGACGATGCATGTGCTGAGGGGGCCGAGCGTGGCCCCCTCAGTCGACCGGTCGCGTCAAGCCTCAGGCGTCAGCCCTTGGGCCCGATCTCCTTGGCGCAACGCTCCCCGCTGGTGGTCGCGCCCTCCATGAACCCCTGGAAGTCATGGCTGGTGTGCTCTCCGCCGAAGTGAACGTAGCCCTCCTGCACCCCCTCGTAGCCGCCGATGGTCGTCGCCTGGCCGACCCGCCAGTACGAGTAACCACCCTGCACCCAGGGGTCGTTGCTGCCGAAATGGGCCCAGGCCTTGCCGTTGTACGCCGCGGTCACCCCAGGCAGAACCGGTTCAAGCTGCGCCAGCGTGTCGGTGATGCACTGGGCGGGCGTGACCTGCTCGTGCTGGGTGATGCCGTAGGTGGTCAGGATCTGGTTGGTGTAGTTCCCGCCCGGGAACGCGACCCAGATCGAAGTCGCTCCCGCGTAGTTGTTGTTGGGCACCTCCCACCCGGAGCTGATGAAGCCGTTGTCCTGAAAGGTCACTCCGCTGTAGCCGTTGGTTTGCCAGGGGTGCCCGTTGAACTGCATGAAGAGCTTGCCGCTGGTCCCCATGCCCAGGTTGTTGATGGCGTTCATCTTCAGGCTCGTGAAGCCGGCCTGCGTGAGGTCGACCTTGCTGCGCATCGACTTGAACGGATTGCAAAGCACCAGGCCCTGGACCGTCACGGTGTAGCTGGAGCCACTGGGTTGTGGCTGGAGCGTCAGGGTGTAAGGCCCGGTCGTGCTGCCATTGTTGTTGATCTTCACGAGCGCCACGTTCGAGTGGAGCTGGCCGGCGGGGATCTGATTGATCAGCCCGGTGACTATTTGGTCGTTGCCCCCGATGACGTGCCATCGCTCGTCCGTGCCCGCCCATACGGGGCTGGTGTTGTTCTGGAAGCCCCTGCCGCCGATGCTGTCGTTGTAGCCCAGGATCATGGTCAGGTCGAGCGCCGACGAGTCGCTGGGCTCGCCTCCGTACTCGTCCCGGATGACCTGCATGCAAACCGCCCCGAAGTTGGTCGTCGAGCCCCCTGGGAAGTTCTGGTTCATCCAGGTGACGACGTCCTGGTTGTCCCAGGCCACGCCCTGTGCGTTGTGGTTGCTGTAGGACTGCGGCCACGGAGCGGCGACCACCGCGTTGTGGATGACCTGGTAGTAGGTGTTGTGCCAGTCCGTGTTGACCTGGGCCTGCGTATAGCGGCCCCCGTTGACCCAGTAGGCGGTCACCCGTCCGTTTGACTCGGCGAGATTGGTGTCCTCCAGCTGGAGGTTGAACAGGGTCACCAGGCTGAGCATCGAGGCGTGCTCGGAGGAGATGGACTCGCCGTGGTCGTCGGCGACCTGGCCGTTGAGGAAATAGCCCCGATTGGTCTCGCAACGCCCGCCGAAACCCTGCGCGTCGTAGAGATTGAAGGGCGTTCCCCCGCCGCCGCTGGTCGCGAGGACGTGCCCACAGCGGAGACCCGCCAGCCCGCCGCCGATGATCGCGATGGTGGGTACGCCGCCGGCGGCAACTCGCTTGGGCTGCAAGCCACCCCCGAGCATCGCCGCAGCGGCGAGGCCGGCCGCGGCGGCACCGGCGCCCTTGAGCAGGGTGCGCCTGGTCATGAGCTTGTCCTGCGAGGCAAACCACCGGGCCACACGGTCCTCTTGCGCATTCCCCCCGAACGCCTCATCCCGACCGGCGCTTCGGGCCAATCGGAGATTCCCCATCGCCACCCATTTGTCCACGTGGTCCTCTTGCGAGCCGCGCTCGACCACTCGCCGCGCGGCGTCGTTGTAGGTTTCCAACCGCTCCTTGGCGCCGGCCCGTGCATGGGCGCGCCGCTCCGCGCGCATGTCGGTCACCTCATCGAGGGGGACCCCCGTGGCCGCCGCCTCCTGATTCGCCTCCTTGGCTTCTCGGAGCATGTTGGCCCCAATTGAGTGGAAGGACCGTCGCATTCGTCGCATGAGCTTCCTCCGCTTGAAAGCCGAACCGACTGTTGATCAACTCTTGCGACCCGGCGGGCGAGGCGGCAATGCCCCCGATGTGCCGAGTCGAGGCGTCCGGCGACACAGATTGAGCAGCCGCGCGCGCCGGCGGGAAGGGCCGGGGCGAACGGCTGGTTTGCGTAGACTTCGAACGATGGAAGAGCTCGTGGCCAGGGACCGGGCCCCCATTGGTGAAGTCCCGATGGACGCCCCCTGGGCGTTGACCGCCACCGCAGGAGAGTTTTCCGCCGCGGAGCGCGAAGTGCTCAAGGAGCGGTGGGAGAGCGAGAGCCGGTCGGACAGCCGCCGCGTCCTCCTGGCCACATGTCACCGCGTCGAGCTGTACGGGCTGGGAGCCATCCCCACTGACCACGTACCGCAACTGCAGTCGACCTCGGCTGTGGCGCACCTGCTCCGGGTCGCGGCCGGTATTGAAAGCGCCGTGACCGGAGAGGACGAGGTCCTGCACCAGGTCCGCCAGGGACTGGCCGATGCGCGGGCGGATCGGCTCATCGACGGCTCCCTGATCCGGTTATTCGAGACCGCCATCGCGACCGGACGCCGGGTGCGGACTGGACGCCGGAGCGAAGCGCCCAGCCTGGCCGACCGCGCCGTCGAGTGGTTGTCCGGTCGGGTGCCGCTCGGCGGCGAGCCGGTGTTGGTGGTCGGCGCGGGCCGAATGGGTGCGCTCCTGGCGAGAGCGCTCAACCGCCGGCAGGCACAGGTGACGATCGCGAGCCGGACGCGGACGCGCGCGGAGCGGCTGGCCCGAGAACGTAAGGCGTCGGCGGCGGACCTGGCGGAAGCCGTCGGTCTCGCGCCCCAGATGTCCGCCATCGCGGTGGCGCTGGCCGGCCCCTGGGCGGCGGCGGCCGGACTCCCGCCGACGGCGGACCTGTCCTCGCCTCCAGCCGTGGCGGCGCGTGAGCGCCTGCGTTTGGGCGCGGACTTTTTGGCCATCGACGACTTGTACGACCGCAGTCAGTCCGGGCCCCAGGCGTACGTCGAAGCCGCCCAGTCCGTGGTCGAGCTCAAGACCGCCGATTACATGCGCTGGCTGGAGTGCCGACCGCGACACCGCTCGTGACGGGTATGCATGAATCCGGCCCGGTGAAGGCCGCGGACCTCTTCCCCGGCGGCGTCAACAGCCCGGTGCGCGCCTACGGTGCGGTCGGCGGCGAGCCGCCGTTGCTCGTACGCGGCCAGGGCGCTCGCGTGTGGGACGAGGCCGGTCGTGAGTATGTCGACTATGTGTGCGCCTACGGGCCACTCATCCTCGGCCACGCTCACCCCGCCGTCAGCACCGCGGTGGCGGCCGCGGTGGCGGCCGGAGGCCCATTCGGAGTCACCACCTCGGCGGAGGTTCGGCTGGGGGCTCTGATCCGCGAGCGCATGCCATCGGTCGAACGGATGCGCTTCGTCAACTCGGGGACGGAGGCGGTCATGAGCGCGCTTCGGGTCGCTCGGGCCGCGACCGGGCGAGACCTGGTCCTGAAGTTCGAAGGTTGCTACCACGGGCACTCCGACGGCCTCCTCGCCCGAGCAGGATCCGGCCTGGCGACGTTGAGCCTGCCCGGGAGCGCCGGGGTGACAGAAGCGGTTGCGGCCCAGACACTGGTGGGGCCCTACAACGACCTCGAAGCGGTGGCTTCCGCCCTCGCCGCCAACCCCGGGAAGGTCGCCGCCGTGATCGTGGAGCCGGTGGCGGCGAACATGGGCGTGGTTCCGCCGGCGCCAGGCTTCCTCGAAGGCCTGCGTCGAGTCACCTCCGAGCACGGGGCTCTGTTGGTCTTCGACGAGGTGATCACGGGCTTCCGGGTCGCCCGCGGCGGCGCCCAGGAAAGGTATGGAGTCACACCGGATTTGACCGTGCTCGGCAAGGTGATCGGCGGCGGACTCCCGATCGGGGCATACGGGGGGCGGTCGGATCTCATGGACCTGGTGGCGCCGTCCGGGCCTGTCTACCAGGCGGGCACGCTCTCCGGCCACCCCGCGGTCATGGCGGCCGGCGAGGCGACGTTGCGCAGCCTTGAGCCCGCGGTCTACGAGCGGCTTGAGGATGTTTCGGCCGAACTCGAGGCGGGTCTCCGGCGCGCTCTGCCCAACGCCCGGATCGCTCGCGTTGCGTCCTTACTGACCGTGTTCCTGCCTGGGGGGCCTGCCGAGTTCGCGCGTTTCTTCAACCTGATGCGGGCGCACGGCGTGCTGTTGCCACCGTCTCAGTACGAAGCGTGGTTCGTTTCCGCCGCGCACGACCTGGACGCCGTGCGCCGGACAGTCGACTCAGCCCGAACCTGAGCGCACGGCGCGCGGCAGCTGACGGCAAGGGGTTCGCCGGTGCTCAGACTGCGGTGTCAGCCCTGGGCGCATGAGCGCCGAGCGCTTCCTCCAACCAGGCGAGCAGATCCATTGAGGCGAGCGAGCCCTTGCTGAGCACCGCCTCCACATCACCATTGAGCGCCGCCTTGTCGTGCTCGTTCATGTCTTTGGCGGTGACGATCAGGATGGGGATGGCCCGCGTGTACAGATCCGCCTTCAGCACCTTGACGACCTCGAATCCAGTCATGCCCGGCATCATGAGGTCGAGAATCACCAGGTCGGGCCGGCACCGCCTGGTCGATTGGATGCCCTCCTCACCACTCGCCGCTTTGATGACCGTGAAGCCGAGTGGCTCAAGGATGTTGGCGAGAAGTTCCAACGCCTCGAGCTCATCGTCCACGAGCAGTACTGTGACCTCGCGCTCCTTCACTTTGGCGGTGAAGGCGTAGCGGCTGAGGCGGGCGATGAGGGCGTCCCGGCTGACCGGCTTGACGAAGTAGTCGGCCGCACCCAGGACTCGGCCGAGCGACTGTTCGTCGACGACCGAGACCACCACCACCGGGATGTGGGCCGTCTTCCTGTCGCGCTTGAGCCGGGCGAGCACCTCCCAGCCGTCCAGCTTCGGCAGCAGAACGTCCAGCGTTATGGCCACGGGCTGCAGGCGCTTTGCCTTCTCGAGCGCTTCCCCACCGTGTCTGGCCACCTCCGGCCGGTACCCGGCCGACCGCAGGTAATGAACCAGCAGCTCAGCCGCTTTGGGATCGTCTTCAACCACCAACACAAGCGGCCCGGTGCTATCGCCTTCCAATTCCCGCGCCAGTGGCTCCGCGCCTGTCTCGGTATCCAAGGCGACGGGCATCGTGAACCAGAACGTGCTGCCCTGGGCCAGAGCGCTGCGGACACCAATCTTGCCGCCGTGCAGCTCGACCAAGCGTTTGGTGAGCGCCAATCCGAGACCCGTGCCTTGCTGGCGCCGATCCAGACCGCCAGCCAGCTGCTGGAATTCGACGAACAGGCGCCTGTGGTCCTCGGGGGCGATCCCGATACCGGTGTCGGTGACCTCAAAACGGATCTCGTGACGTTGCCGGCGCGCGGTCACGCAGACCCGGCCTCCGTTCTGGCTGAACTTGATCGCGTTGGACAGCAGGTTGAGCAGGATCTGCTTTAGCCGGCCTGGGTCCGCGATGATCCGGATGGAAGGCCTAACCTTGGCCTCCAGGACGATGCCCCGTTCTCGGGCCAGAGGCTCGATCAGGCCGATCACCTCCGAGACCGCATCAGCGCCGGCCACCGGCTCAGCGGCGATGGTCATCTGCCCTGCATCGACCTTGGCCAGGTCCAAGATGTCATTGATGACGGCCAGGAGATGCTTGCCAGATCGATGGATGGTCTCCAGGAAGGCGCGGCGGCGTTCAGGCCTCAACCCATTTTCGCGGTCGTCCAGCAGAAGCTCCGCAAAGCCGAGTATCGCGTTGAGCGGAGTGCGCAGCTCGTGGCTCATGTTCGCCAGGAAGCGCTTCTCCATCTCGTCCGCCCGCTTCAACTCCATGTTGGCGAGTACGAGCCGGTCGTTGGCTTCCTGAAAGCCCCGAACCGTCATTTCGAACGGCGCCAAAGCTTCCTCCAGGAATTGCGTCGAAAGCTCGACGATCCCCGAAAGGTGCTCTGGTGCCGCCTCACCCGTGACCAAATGCTTGAGGGCTTCGCCATGCAGAGCCACGAGCGAGGTCAGCCCTTCGGCTATCGTCTCCCTGCCGATCGAATAGCCGACAAGCAGCGAGTCCTCACCGCCTCCCCCGACGTACTCCCGGAGTGCTTCTCTGTACCGCTGTCTTGGCTCCGGCTCAGGAGTCTTGATCTCTGCCGCCTCGTAGCAGCCGTGCGACCATCACCAGGGCGTCGTCGGTCCCACGGCCGTAGCGGGCAAGGATGTGGTCAGCCGCCGGCTGGGCTTCCAGCTCGGTGCGCACGTCGAGCGCAAACCCATGCCTGACGCCATCCGTCGCCAGCACCAGAACCGCTCCCGGCTCGAATGAGATGGTGGCGGGCCGCAACGTCGGAAGCTCGTATCCGACGACGCCCCCTCGCTCCAATAGAGTTTCGCGCTGCCGCTCAGGCGGGTGTCCGGTAGCTCGGTTGATGACCAGGCCCTCGACGTTACCGACGCTCAGCCACATCAGACTCAGACCGCTGGTATTGATTCGCGCGGCGCTGATGGCGGCGCCACGAGAGCCAAGCAGAGCTTTGTGGCACGCGCCGAAGATGGTTTCAAGAGGCTTCGAAGCCAGGCTCCTGATGATCTCGACCGCGCGCCGGGACGCGCGAGCCGCTGCCGCGCCGTGGCCGAGCCCGTCGACCACTGCCAAAAGGAACCCGTCCGGGACAGGCTCAACGGCCCAGGCGTCCCCGCATTCCGACTGACCTGGCTGCGCCTGCAAGGCCACGCCCCAATCCAGCCGAAGCGCCGCCGGCTCCTGGAACATCAGCGAACCCATTTCTTGACGGCCACGCGGGTACCCTTGCCGACTTCAGAAACCAGCTCGAAGTCGTCCATGATTCGCTTGGTGCCAGGAAGGCCGAGGCCCAGTCCCCTTCCGGTTGAGAACCCATCCTCGAGGGCTCGTTGCAGATCTTGGATGCCGGGGCCTCGATCGCTGGCGACTACACCAATCCCTGCACGCCCGGCTCTGTGCTCCGTGGTGATTTGGACCAGACCCCGGCCGGCATAAAGGAGGATGTTGCGCGCCAGCTCTGAAATCGCGGTCGCGATGAGAGCCTGCTCACTGCTCGCAAAGCCCAGCTCCGCGGCGAGTGCGCGCCCTTGCTGACGAGCCATGACGATATCGACTTCGGAAACGATCGGGATGTGTAGTTCATCGGCCACGCGCACGCCAACCTGCAGTCGCCGCATTCAGCAAGGCGAGGCCCTCATCGAGGTCCAGGGCGGTAGCAACGCCATCGAGGTACAGACCAAGCTGAACCATCGCAAACGCCACTTGCGGCTGAATGCCGACCACCACCGCCGCGGCTCCCTTCAGCTTTACGGTGTGGGTGATGTCTTGCAGGGTCCGCGCCGTAAACGAGTCGATGACGTCCAAGCCGCTCACATCGATGATGACCGCCCGTGATCGGTTCTTGCCGACCTGGTCGGCGAGCGTGCTCCGAAAGTCGATCATGTCGGTATCGGTGAGCGCGCTCTGTATCGAGCCGATCAGGTAGTCCCCTTGCTTCAGGATTGGCACTGCCATACGCTGCTAGCGATTGGTCGCTTGCTGCGCGTGCAGCCCATTGGCCGCCGATTCGCGATGAGCCCGGGCGACTTGGAGCAACCATTCCGCCTCGTCGATTCCACTCTGCAGGTCGCTCGTGGTCAAAAGACCGCTCAGGTCGACTCCGATCCGCGTCAGGGTCTGCGCGTTCTCGGTCGAAATCCCGGTTATCACGGCGTTAGCCCCCAGCAGCTTGGCCGCGCGAACTGTCTGCAAGAGGTGGTTGGCCACCGCCGAATCCACGGCCGGCACGCCGGTGAGGTCGATCACCACCGCCTTGGCTCGATGAGTGCGGATTCCCTCCAGCAATTGCTCCGTCAGCTGCCGCGCCCGCTCACTGTCAATGACGCCGATGATCGGCAGCAGGAGCAGCCCGCTGCGGACCGGCAGGACGGGGGTTGAAAGTTCTTTGATTGCCTGCTGCTGCTGCTTGATGACATGTTCCCTGGTGTCCAGATATTGCTCGCCAATGCGCGCCAGCGAGATGTCGAAGAGCCACTTGTTCAGCGCCAGCACGATCCGCTGGAGGCCGGCCGGATCCTTGCTGTACGCCTCAAACAGCCGCTCCAGGATCGCCTTCTGAGCCGCGGTGACAATCAAAAACCATGACGAGAATGGCAGCCCAATCCGCGCGTAGTGGCCGCCCTGCTGGCGGATATCGTCGAGGACCGGCTGCCAGTGGCCCTCCTGCATCGCCCGCTGCAGTTGAAGTTTGGACCTCAGCTGTTCGGCCTCCATCCGGCTCGGTGACATCTGGGCGAGGATATTCTTGAGGTCCGGATCAGCCACCGCAGCGGTCATCGTGGCGGCCTGGATCTCATCGAAATGCCGCTCGTACACGTCCCAGAGGTGTCGGAGCGCCTCCTGTTCCGCTTCAGTGAACAGCTCCGCTCCGACTGGATCAATCTGCTTGGTGCTCATGAATTGCCTCACAACATCGGGGAAGTATTCGCAAAAACGTTGCAGCCAACGCTTGCACGCGGACGTTAACCGCAACCATACAGACTCAACGTGGCGGTCGTCGGCTTTGAACACACCTCGATGGGTTTGGGTCGAAGCACTTCAATCAAGTCGCTAAGCGCCAGCATTTGTCACGGTTCATTACCGGCGTTGCTGCACCAGGTGGCGTGACGCCGGGGGCCGCCGGAGGTGTTGTGCTTCACGTGATTGAAGGGGGCGTCGTTGCGGGCGCTGCCGGGGTAATGGTGCCGAAGGCTTCACGCACTCGGGCCAACAAAGTTAGCCCGGTGAAAGGTTTCTCCAAAAGGAGGATGCTCGCGTCCAAAACCCCTGACTTTCCGAGCATTGGCTCGGCATAACCAGACATGAAAAGTACGTGGATGTCAGGCCGGGTTGAAGCGATGGCATCGGCTAGGTCCTGGCCGTCCATCTTCGGCATCACCACGTCGGTCAGCAAAAGGTCGATCTTGGCCTCATAGCGGCGAGCCGCTTCAATTGCCATCGGCCCGTCGCTGGCTGAGATGACGTTATAGCCATTTCCGGTCAGGATTCGCTCCGTCACCTCGCGCAAGTCGGCAGCGTCCTCAACGACGAGGATCGTCCCAGACTCCACATGCCCCATTGGCTTCGGCTGAACGCTGAGCCCGGCGGGCATGTGCTCAGTCGCCGGCAGCATCGCGCTCACACGGGTTCCGTGTCCGAGCTCCGAATAGATGGTGATGAATCCGCCGGACTGCTCGATGATCCCATGCACAGTCGCAAGTCCCAGGCCAGTGCCACGCCCCCTTTCCTTGGTGGTGAAGAACGGCTCGAAAACGTGCTGGAGGGTGTGTTCGTCCATCCCCGTCCCGGTGTCGGTGACCCGGACTCTCACATAACGTCCGGGTTTGAACCCCGGGCGACCAGCCGCGTACGCCTCGTCAGCATCCACGTTGTCGGTATCGATCACGAGCCGGCCACCGTTGGGCATCGCGTCGCGTGCGTTGATCGCCAAATTGGTCAGAACCTGCTCGAGCTGGCCCTTATCCACTAGGGCACGCCACGGTTCCGCGCTCAATGAAGTGCTGAACTCGATATGCTCGCCGAGAGTTCGACGTAAGAGTGGCTCCAACTCACGCACGACCGCGTTCACCTCCAGCGGCTGTGGCCGTAACACCTCTCGTCGGGCGAACGCGAGCAATTGATGCGTCAACCGCGATGCGCTTTCGCTCGCTCTGACGACTCGATCGATATCGCTGGCGGCTGACGTCAGTTGTTCAGTGTTGAGCTCGCCATCTGCTTGGCCCGAGGCCAAGATCTTCTCTTTGGCGAACAGCGCGAAGTTGAGGATTACGCCGAGCAGGTTGTTGAAGTCGTGCGCGACGCCGCCGGCGAGCTGACCCAGGCTCTCGAGTCGCTCCTGCTGGGAAAGCTTCTGCTTCAACTCCGCCGCTGCACGTTCGGCATCGATTACGCGACTGGCTCGAGCCTCCAGGGTTCGGCGGAGCATGATGAACATGGTTCCATCAATCGATAGCGCCATCAGCATGCCGACCAGATTGACCCATCGGTAGAGCTGGTCCGGGACGCCGCTCGTCCAGCGCAGCGCGACCGAGGTAACAAGCAAAATCAGCGCGACCCCAACTGTCAAGGCCACCACCTGCATCGATGCGCGTCCGCTCATGTACGACAAACCGAACGCCAGGAATATGAACGTCGCGAAGGTGAACAAGAGCGACAGCTCCGGAACGAACAGCCCCATGGCCAGGAGAAGCAGCAGGCCCGACACGGTGTAGGCCGCAACCGCCCGCGGCATTCGACCGTGCGAGATATCTCGGAGCGCCCAAGTCCACGTTACGGCCATTGCCAACCCCGCCCCGGCGACGCCGAGGGGCCGAACGTTATGCAGCCACCAGGCCGCGGCACTGTTGATGACAACCCATGCTGCAACGCAAGCCAGGTTTAACCAGATGACAGCCCGGGCTCGGCTAACCTCGTGCGGTTCATAGCGCCCTTCGCCACCCAGCGCCGCCCGCATGAGTTCGGCTCCGCCGGCCGTCTCGCCATCAACACTTGCAACTTCCGACGCTGGCAAGCCGGACAGGGTTCTACTGGCGCTCCCTTCGTGAGTTCGCATGGTGCTTGGCGTCGCCCGCGTCGAGCCCGTTAAGTATGGACCCCAAGCCAGTTGACAACTCCCTTACGGTTGGCATTTGGACACCTATCGGTGCATTGCCTCGCTGGCCCTGGGGACTTGGGACGGGCGGCCGCGCTGCGCGGTCTGGCTGCTGCTTGCGACCCAGTTAGACGGGCCGTAGGCTCACACCATGAGCGCACGGCTCTCGGCGTGGCCGCCGGTGGCCATCGCGCGTGGGGCGCGAACCAACCTTGCCTTGCTCGCTTTCCTGGCGATCGCATTCCTCACTGGCTGGCTCGCGTTCGCCTTCGCCACCGCACCTGCTCGATGGTCGCTTGCCATCCACGCGGCGGGTGGCTTCGGGATCCTCATCCTGCTGCCTTGGAAGTCGATGATCGGTCGGCGGGGACTTGGTCGACCCCGGCCCGGTCGTTGGGCGTCCGTCCTTTTCGGTGTGCTGGTGCTGATCTCGCTGGTGGCCGGCCTGCTCCACTCCACCGGCCTGCTCATCTATTGGGGTCCTCTCACCGCGATGGACTTTCACGTGGGGAGTGCGATCGCCGCAGTTCCGTTCGCCATCTGGCATGTGGCCTCGCGGCCTGTCCGCGTCCGCCCTACCGATCTGTCCCGGCGCAACGTGCTGCTTGCGGGAGCCGTCGTCGCCGGCGCGACCGTGGCCTATGCGGCAAGCGAAGTCGTGGTCAGGGCGACCGCCATGCCAGGCGCGGTGCGCCGGTTCACCGGCTCATACGAGGCCGGCTCTTACCAGCCAGACCTGATGCCCATCAGCTCATGGATGTTCGATGCGGTCCCGCAGACCAACCAGCACGCGTGGCGGTTGACCGCGGGCGGGCGCGAATGGTCGTATGCCGAGCTCTTCGCCTTCGATGACCGAATGAGGGCAACGCTAGACTGCACCGGCGGTTTTTTCTCGACCCAAGAGTGGACCGGCGCACGACTGGATCACCTGATTGGAAAAGTGGACGGCACAAGCATCCGCGTCGTCTCGATCACCGGCTACGACCGCCGGTTCCCGATCGATCAGGCGAGCTCACTCCTGCTGGCCACTCGCGTCGGGGGCTACGCACTGGATCCCGGGCACGGCTTCCCCGCACGCCTGGTCGTACCCGAAGGGCGCGGCTTCTGGTGGGTCAAATGGGTGGGCGCCATCGAGGTCGACGACGTGCCTGCCTGGTGGCAGCCGCCGTTTCCGCTTCAGTAGGTCGGTGACTCCGTGGCTGTCATCGGCGCCGAACTTGGCGGGGATGGATGGGAATCGAACCCACCCAGGACGCCTCAGCAGCGCCCCGCAGACGGTTTTGAAGACCCTTGTGGTGTTGTTGAATTCAGAACCGGCCCCAAAGGGCCCTTAACCCAACGGTCCACTAACCGTTTGGGCGGCTCGCTGATCGTCTTCAGCGAACCCTCGCATTTTACCTGGCGCTAGAAAAACTGCGCGACCGTTGGGGTCGATGACACACGCAAGGCGATAGCCTGATGTCGATGCCCATGTATGACGCTCGCGCCAGGCGCCGGCCCGAGGCTCCGCCTGAGCAGATACGCGAAGCCGCCGCGCGGCTGGTTGCCGAACGAGCGGCGCAAGGTTTCCCACCGAAGGTCACTGACCCCGTTGTGCTCACGCGCATTGCCGCAATTCTGAGGAGCGCGGACACTTCGCGAGCGAGGTCGCAACCCGGCAGGCAGCAGCAGCAGCAGCAAGCCACTGGACGTGCCCGGAGGGTGCCTAAGTGAGAGCCAAAATGTCTTTGGCTGGGATACGCGTTTCCGGCTTCTGATCCCGATACATGGGTGCGATTGTCAAGCGGCGTAGTTTGCCGGCCTTGACCAATTTTTCGACCCCATAGCGACTCAAACCCAGGTACTTGGCGGCGTCGTTGATTGTCAGTAAATTGACCCGATGGACTCCTTCCTTGCGGTCGGCTCGGATCTGATCGACCACGTCCGCCGGCCAGCCCTTCTCGACCATGGAGGCGAGAGCGCGCTCGAACTCTTCGCTGCTCATGTTCAAATCACGAGACGCAGGAGGCAGCGGCTTGGGAGACAGGTCAATCACATCGCCTGGCTTCGACCGACGCGTTTTGGGCTGTTCAGCTCGCGGGCTAGGGGTTCGGGGCGACCTCCGGTAGCTCGCCGATCGCTCGGGCTCAGCCCGCGGTGGCGGTGGGGCGTAGTCCACCGTGTTCTCTCTCGGTCTGGAAATGAACTCGGCGAGAGCAACGGGTGAGATCCGCCTGGTGCGGCCTATAGCTAGCGAGTGGATTTCCCCCTTGTAGAGCAACTCATACACCTTGTTGCGGCTGACGCCAAGGCGGTCGGCTACCTCCCTGACGTTCAATAGCCTTGTTGTCGTCTGCTCCAGGGGAGCGGGCACTTGCTGAGCCAGCGGAGCGAGAAGGCGGCGAATCTCGTCGTCGTCGATGTCAATCGTGATTTTCATGTGTCCACCTCCATTTCGTCCCCACCGTTAGTGTTGGCCAGAGTGCAATAGATTCAAAGGCGCTACCAAGCGATCCATGGTGTCTAGCTCTTCTAAAGTATTGAAACCATATACTTTAGCCGATCTAATCACCCTCGTGGAGTCTATTGTTTGACGTAAAGTAGCTCAGAGGTATACTTCACCCGAAACAATGACCACAACTGTTCCCCCGTCAGAGACCCCCGACGTCCTAATCGCCAAGGGCCGCTATTGGGCAACGACCGCTGAGCTCGAGGAGATGACCGGCCAGAAGCACGCCGTCCTGCGAACATCGCTTGCGCGCTTGACCAAAGAAGGCCGGCTGTTTAGCCCGGCCCGAGGCCTCTATGTCGTAGTTCCGGCAGAGTTTCGGTCCTGGAAGGTTGTGCCAGCCGAGTGGTTCATCGACGCGATGATGAAGCACTTACGACGCGATTACTACGTCGGCTTCCTGAACGCCGCGGCGCTGCATGGGGCATCGCACCAAGCGCCGCAGACGTTCCGTGTCGTCACGACCCAAGCCCTGCCAGATCGCGACTTCGAGAGAGTCCGATTGCGTTTCACTGCCAGCCAGCATGTGGCCGATATGCCAACCGAGCGCCGCACCGTTCAAACCGGTTACATGACAGTGGCGTCCTCTGAAACGACGGTCGTCGACCTCGCTTGGCGACCGAGCCTCGCTGGAGGCATCAGTAATGTTGCGACGGTTCTGAAGGAGATCGGGCAACTCGACACTGAAGTCCTCGCCCGCATAGCACCCCTGCGAAACAGGGCGACGGTCCGCCGCGTCGGCTGGTTGATAGAGCGATTTCGCACTGATCTTGATTCGCACTGGTTGCGCGTGGTCGCTCGACCAGAAGAAGGAGAGCCGGCGCTGCTGGTTCCCGGTCGCAAGCGGGGAGAGCTTGATCGAAGATGGGGACTTCGAATCAACGCTGCTGTGGAGCCCGACGTTTGATACCTCGCGCGCAGATCACAGAGTGGGCCGCGCGCGCACCGTGGCCGACAGAAGCTGACGTCGAACAGGATTTGATCTTGTCGCGGCTCATGGTGCAGATCGCCAACGATGAATTGCTAAGGGATGAGTTGGCGATGCGCGGCGGGACCTGCCTTCACAAGCTCCATCTGCCCCAGCCTCTGCGCTATTCGGAAGATCTTGACTACGTGCGTCGCACTCATTCGGGGATCAAGCCCTACATGGCGGCGCTGCGAAAGATCGCCATCGACGTTGGGCTCGTCGAGCACAGTTTCTTGCAGGTCGGCCAGATGGTCCACATGGTCTTCGTCACGGAATCCACGGATGGATCGCGGCGTATAAGGATCGACATCGAGATGAATGTTCGGGAGACGGAGCCTTGCTTCGAAAGAACCAATCGCAATTACAAGGTGTCGTCAACCTGGTGGTCAGGTGAGGCTGACATCCCCACGTTCCAACTTGACGAACTCATGGGCACGAAGCTCCGCGCCCTCTATCAACGGAGCAAGGGCCGCGACCTTTTCGATCTTTGGCACGTCCTCATCGAGTCAGAGGCAAACGACGAGCGAATCATTCAGGCGTTCAACCACTACATGCAGGGCGGCGCCTTCACCTATTCCGACTTCGCCGGCAACCTAGCGGAGAAGCTCGCCGACCGTGACTTCGCGGGCGACCTGAATGATTTGGTCACGGCCACGCCTGCCGGCTACGAGCTCGTGGCCGCTGCGGATCTTGTCATGGAGCGGCTGGCGAGCCGCTTGGCGCACGCCCCGGGTTTGGATGCGATCAGAGATGGTCGCTGGCGCGCATCAACGAAGACCTAAGGGTGTGTAATGCAAGTGGCGAAGCTATTTCCCTTGATTCACCCGGCCAACTCCTCAAATCTCTCCTTCGACCAGGCATTGGCCCCCGGAGTCACGACCTCGAGCCTTCCCCTCGATCGTGCGGCTTCCCTTCATAGCTCCCCCGATGTATCGATGACTGAGCACGGTGTAATGCAGCAGGGAGCCCGCGAGTGGCGAGCTGCCACTACCATCGATGTCCTCCATCATCCATTCGGCGAGCCTCCGCCGCAGGTGTGCTAAGGCATCATTCCGATTCCGGTGCTGAATAGCCACGATCACTTGGATGCTGTAACGCCCCGCGTTGTCCGCCATGGATCAAAGAATCCCCGCACGCGATCCAGATTGGAACCCTGCCGGTTAAGGGGAATCCACCTACTCGGCGGGTTCGCTTACAGGAGTCTATGCATCGTCGACGGCGGTCCTCGTTGCCCCACCGTGGTTGGTCACACGAGGACGCATCCGAACCTTGACGGCGCGCCGAGTAAATACCGGATCCGTTGATCGGTTAGACCAAACGAAGGCCTCACCCGGCTGGAGAGCATTCATCGCGCCTGGGGTGAGTTCCCCCAACGATGTCAGCGACCGCTGGATGTGCTTCAGCCAATTCGGAGAATTGAACCGATGGAGAACTACCGCCGAGGACAACTCGATGACCGACGACGGGACATTCACAGGGTCCTGCGACGCAACCACTATCGACACGCCTTTGTGCCGCATCTCTCGTATGACCTCGACGACCTGGCCGATCAGCGAGCCTCCCATGTATTTGTGCGCTTCGTCAAAGACGATGAGCTTGTTGAAGGGATCCTTGTCAATACCTGCCCCTGAGAACACATTGAGCATGGTCACGAAAAGACCGAGTGCCTCATCGCGTTCGACGAACTCGTCGCGCAGATCAACCACCACCAAGCGTCCTGGTCTCATCAGTGAACGCAGTGAGCGCCGATCATCAATAAAACGTGCCGCGAAGTCGAGCCTGGTGGTTGCCAACCGAAGTTGGCCGTCATTCAGTCCAGCATGCGACAAGCCGTCTCTGATCCTCGCGAGGTTGAGATCATCCCGCTGCAGCCGCATCACCTCATTGACCAGGCGCAGATAGAGCGCATCCGATCCGGTTGCAGCCATGAGAAAGCGCCAGTCGGCCACCGTCAACTCGGCGCTCGAGAAGGCAATCGGTTCGACCTGAATGTTGGGGAACTGTTCGCGGCGCCGACTCAGAGTGTCGGGGGTCGTCAACAGAAGGACGTCGTCTAATGCAGCCGGCTCCGCGCCCATTTTCCTGAGCGCCTCCACTTCCTCTGCGTGCTTGTTTGGAGCAACCATCGAGACGAATTCAGGCGGGTAATCCTGCGTCTGGTGATAGTGAAAGACCACCGCCCCCAATGGCCGTGGGATTCGGCTTATCGCCGGTATTTCCTGACACGCCATTTCGATAATCGAACCAAGCGTGTAGCTCTTACCTCCTCCTTGCACACCGAAAACGGAGATCGTGTTGCAGCCGTTCAGGTCAAGTGCTACTGATCGCCACGGTTCGGAGGCTACCGATGCCAAAAGGCCGTACTGAGGGGTTGACCGCGATTCGCCTAAAAGCACATCCCACGACGGACCGTCTGTTGCGTCTAAATCGCCGCCCTCAATTTCTGAATGCGACTTCACGGTGCTCGGATGTGGTGCGTCACCAGTGGCGGATTCCTTTGCACGGGTGACCTCGGCGCCTTCGTTCAAATCGCCGGTCGGTTCGCCCGATGGATCGGCACCCGCTGCTACATCATCGCCGCCACTCCCCGCCCTATCATCGCGACTTCGAGTCGCCAAGCCGGGTCCACCGAATGTGTGCCGGACATCCTCCCAGGTGGGTTCGCGATCGCGGGTGCTCGTGATCAATCGGCTCACGCCCGCGGACTCAGACGCCGTCTCAGACGTAGGCTCCTCCGCCGCGACTACGAAGTCTCGGATCGCCTCAGTCAACATGTTCGTGATAGAGCCTTTGCCGATGACCCAAATTGGAATCTCAGGATCGGATTCGTCCAACCACGAGGACTGCTCGTCGAGTCTGAAAACGAGCCCTGCCCGGCGAATCGACATACGGTATCCGCGGTCAAGGTCAGCAATAAATCGGTGGAACGCGGCGGCTGCCGTTGGTCGGACCAAACCATAGCGCCGAGCCCGGTCGAGATAGAAACCCAGTACGGTTGTGAGTTGCCAGCTGCGCAGCGCGCGATCCACTCGGTCCTCCGTTTCGAGAGGCCAGAACAGCGCCCTAAGGCGCTCCGCACTTGCCGTCACTTGCTGCGCGATGCGATTCCTTAGGTCGTCGCCCAGGCCGGTACCACGGTGGCACTTGCTCTCGATCACCATGAAATCGATAAGGCGCTCGGTCGCATCGACCGAAACCACCAACAGGTCCCCTCGCAAGGCGGCCGCTCCCTCTTCCGTTGGCACGGCGAGTTCTGGATGGGCGTCGAGCGGGATGATGATCGCGTCCTCCAGCAGACCGTGGGCCTCAAGGAAGATCCTCGACAGCGCCATACCAAGGGCACCTTGAACTTGGCTCGGTGCCGACATAAGGCGCATCGCGAGGCGACCCGATAGCGACCTCAGTGCCTCGAGGAGTAGCAATGGTCCGGGCCCGTCTGGATCTACGTCCAGCTGCTCGGTCAGAGGCGCCACCAAGCGGGTGACCTCATCCGCGGCCCGAGTGGTCAGCAGTACCTGGCGGCCTCCTGTTGCAACGAACTCCGGAGTGAAATCCAGTAGATAACCGGGGCGTTCCTGGCGGCTAGCCGCATCAAAGTAGTCAACGCCGAGATTCGAATCGACCGTAAGGACCCAAGTCGAAACCAAATGCGCCGCGTACAACAACGTTTGGCCGGCCAGAGAGAGGTCCAGTGCTGAAACTCCGGTGATTGCCTCCGAATCCGCACCAGGCGCTAACACCGCAGCTTGGGTTGAGCCCATTTCGGCAACCAAACCTGCAATGAGCGCAGCCCTATCCGGAGCGCCAACAAGTTCGGTGCAGGCCCGTGGCGCCGGGCGCCGTATCCATGAGAAGGCGTCGCCCCTACCCACGAATCGACGCGGGGCTTCCTGGATCAAACCATGGACGAAGCTGCTGCGATCGTCCGGGTCGACACGTGCCACTCGGAGCATCACTGGAAACGCGTCGAGAATGATTGTTACGTGCGCTGGAAAGCGCTCGGGGTCCTCAAGGAAGCGGGCGGTTGCCTTGCGCGACCAGGCGAGCTTCGGGAACAAGAACGATCGTCCGGGGCCCGCAAGGCGAGCGGCGGCCTCGGCAACCTGGCGTTCTGGTTCCATCAAGTCGCGGAAGGCCTCACCTACAACCTCAGTTGACGGATCCTCCGCAAACAGTCGGACCTCATACCGCAGGGTGCGATCAGCGCGCATCATGCGGCTCTCCAAGTCAATCAGCGCGGCCACGACAAGGCCGCCATCCCCTGGGTTTAGGACGTTGAGCACGAGGGCCGGCGTATAGGGATGTTGCTGAAGGTATGCCTCCAACTTGTCCGCCAAAATCCGAGGTTGGAGATCCGTCTCGGCACGCTGCTCCGCCGCCACACCGAGGCGTGACTTCAACGAGGCGAGCATTGTCCGTGAGTCTCTGAGCCTAGGTGGTACATACAGGCCCCATCCACCAGGAAGGACGCCAGCGTCCACGTAGCCTTCGCTTGCACCGAGAACGGCCAGCGGCGGCAACCCGAACCCATTGAAACTGTCACGAAACAACTGAATAGGATCCATCACAGGTAACGCTGCTCCGGCCAGTCGTCGGATCCAATCACGCGCGACGGCTTGATGCTGAAGCATCCAAAGGAGTCTGAGCGGGTGAGTTGGAGCGACTAGAGCAACTCGACCTGCGTGGCCCAGGTCCACACGAATGACGTCAACCAGAAGCGCTTGAGCGTCGCGGTTCACAAGCCAGTCTAGGTACGCGTGGGCATACCTCTCGATTTGGTCCGACGCCTTCGATAGATCAACAAGACAAACCGCAGGCCCACCGTCCTCAAGAGACGATGCTCGCCCAATAGCTTCAAACGCATCTTGTCGCGCCGCGACAAATTCCGACGGCATCACCAGCGGCACAACCTCGGGGTCGCCGTGCCGTCGATCAAGGTTGACGTAGACGTGCCCGCCGTGAGTTGGCGTCGCGAGGAGTTGAGTTTCGAGCTGCCGGAGCCGTTGACTCAGGCGAACGGTGTACTGGCGCAGATCAAATCTGAGGGTAGCCGTGGCTACGTCGGTGGCAGCCTCAATGCTGTTGTCCCAGGATGCGTCGGTCATTACGATTCCATCGACAGGTCGCGTAGACCCAATGGCAGCCGAACGCGCGAGCAGTTCGGCCTCCGTATGCCCACCCACGAAGTAGGCTCTGGTGGGTGCGACCGAAGTCTCACCGACATCACTGGGAGCGAGCACAAGGAAGTCTTCGGTCTCATTAGTCCGCTTGCCACCGTCGCCCTCTTCGGGATTACGCAGTGGTTGAACAGGAAAGGGATCGGCAGACTCGGCATTTGCCGTGACACGGAAGAAGTGGATGCCGGGCTCAATGTCGTGGAGGTCACGCACGGTCCGGCTCCGGTGACTGGACTTGCCGGTACCCCGACGTATGAGGGGAGACTCCCAGACTACCTCCCGCTCCGAGGTCACGAGCTCCACTCGGAAGGCTGCAAGGCCGGTGACATCGGCCGGCGGTGGTGTCGTACTCCATCCCACTTTCACCTTTGTCCCGGGGTCCCACAACAACAGGCCATCGTCAATGCGTCGTGGGAGTCGGAGAGGCGACACCTCGACCCGGATTTCGCCTGGAGGCACCACTTCGTCGCCAAATGGCCAGAGATCAAGAGACAGGTCGCGCCACCGAAGTTCAGTGGCTATAGCCCGGAGGGCTGGCGCGATATCACCGCCATAACTGGTTAGGAGCTTGAAGAGCTTCTCTCGAAAGGGCTGCTCGGTGACCGGAAGTCGAAGAACTCGCTCAAGCAACGTCCCCGACTTTCCTTCGAGCGCCTTAACCACCGGGAGATTCCGCTGGCCCAGACGAAACGACATCTCCCCGGGCTGGTCAAACAGCGCGAAATCGGGCACGAGACCGAGAACCCCGAGCGCCGCACCGACTGCCCATACTTCCCGAGGCTGACTCGCGACGGTGGCGAGGAACTCGTGTTGCTGACTCTCTGAGAATGCAAAACCCCTTCTATCAAGGTCCTCAAGAAGAAGCTCGACGGAAGGCCCCACCCATCCGTTCAGCTGAGCCAACAGCGTCAGGGTCACCAGATCTCCAAGACTCTCCGTGCGAATTTCGCGAAATACGGATATGTCGACGCTATCGCCGGCCGCCAGCTTCACATCAGGGGGTATCGCTGCCAGGACGACCGGGCCTTCCAGATTCCGATATTCCACGATCCGGTGAACACCAACACGCCACGGCTCGGGTCCGCTGGTTCGGTCAACGAGCCCGATGCGAACCGTGGTGCCATTCCCGGCGTAGAGCGAGCCGATTGCTGTCTCGAGAAGCGAGCGGGGTAGGCCGCCAACCCTTAGACACTGTCCCGGTTCGGCATGAGCCAGTTCCTCTTTGAGATGCCCAAGGAGGACTTCGAGCCAAGCAGCCTGGACGTCTCCTTCCGGCATCGCGACCAAGACCCTTTGGCCTGTCACGAAGAGCTCCCCAATTGATACCGAGGCCTCAGGGTCTGGGAGTTATATGCATCGGACAAATCTACGAAGAAGCCGATTTCATGCAGGCGATCTCTCAATGCTCGCTCGTTCTGCTGCCAGGCTGCGTACTCATCTGGCGGAACCTCGCGATGTGTTGGGGCATATATGACGAAGCCGTATCTACGGCGCAGCCAGGTCACAAAGTCGTCCAGGAGTACTGGGCGGGTATCGAGGCGGCCCTCATTTCGCTCGACAACTGCAATCTGAGCCAGCGTCTCGAGAAGGCCGCTTGACATGACGAACCATCGTGGGGCGCGACTGCCGACAGTCTGGCGAAGGAAGCCGCCGGGGCGATTCTTTTGAGTTAGGGAGTCCACAAGCTCAGTGACCCGCTTGGCTTCATTCCTAAGGCGCTGGAGACAGATCAGTTCCACAAAGCGATCCATCGAGGTCATGTCGCTAGCCACAATCTGACGAACAATTGGGTCTTCTTCCTCGTCTCCATCGTTGTCTCGGGTAAGGACATCGGCAATCCTGGCGCCAAAGAAGCCTTCAGCATCGGACGGGGGATCGTGCAAAATGCTTAGAAGGTCAGCGAGTGACCGCGCGTGCGCACGCCTTCCGGAAGCGGTTAAGACCTGGGCATAGTCCTTCAGCCTGTTTACGGTGAAGACTGCCCGCACATACTCGGGGATACGACCGTAATGGTCGACGGCTGATCGCCGCGCGAGGAGTCCCGGTGGCGACGCAGGATCGTCCGTCATGTCGACCGTGATCTCAGCGCCGAAGGGGCAGTTGGCGCAGTCCGCTACGGCGTGATCCTCGGCCGGGCACGTGACCGAGGGACCGGCGTGACGGGCCTCGTCAACCTTGTGCGGGACAAGCCGAAGCAGGCGGAGCATGAGTAGAGCCAAGTGCAACCCGATGACGTTGCGGATGTAGTCAGCCAGAACGTTGCGCGGCACGCTGCCGTCGTAGGCGAGAAGACGACGCAGATCGTCCGCCAGAATCCGACCCTGCGCCATGCACAGCGGTCGCGTCGGTTCCGCCGGCGCCGCTGTTGCTGGGCTCACCTCAATGTCATCGGCGAGCCCCAGAATTGCCAGTGTCTCCAAATCCAAGATTGTGGATTTGTCGTATCTGTCCAGCGCTGGATCCAGTCCCCGACCAAAGAACTCCTTCAGCTGCGCAAGAATCGGACGATCGGCGTGATACAGCAGAGCCCAAACTTGATCAGAAGCACCGTAGTCCTGGGCGGCCTTCGGATTGGCAAGTTTGAACGCGCTGAGATGAAACGGGCGTGGGCCGACAACGACTTCCGTGCCACGTCGCCCTCGGTTCATGATCTCGAGGAGATCATTTCGGAGCCAGGCCCGGGCAATATCAGGATGGGTCGCAAAACCTGGAAAACGGCCCGGGTTATCGAGCATTGCCTGCGTCACAGTGGCAACGTCAACAGAGCGAGTGCGGCGTCGATGGACCTTCCTCCCGTCATATCTGAGAAGCTCGAAGAGTCGGAGAAGCATTCGATCCAACAGGATTGACTTGCGATCGAGATAGGTGATCTCTTCGGTCTTGAAAGCGACTTGAGACTTAGTGAGGGAATTCACTTCTTGGCCTCGATAAGCTCCACACGGCCATCCAAATGTCCCGCGATTTCGTACTCACCGTCTTCTGCGACGAGTACAAGGGAAGATGTTGGAAGAGCAAGAAGGCGATGCTTGAACAGTTTGAGATTGACCAGCAATCCACGTGCCTCTTCGAGCGAAGGCACGTGACCCTCTTGAAGTCGTTCGAGAACCTCAAGCACATCAACAGTCACGCCCAGGACAATCCCGCTTGGCGAGTGGATCAACTCGAGGTGGTCGGGGGCAGCCTCCACATAGGGCCGTTGCGCAGCGGCTATGCGGACATTGAAGTCGCTGGCGGCGAAACGCTTGTATGACTTGACTCCGACTTCGGTCTCGTCGGTGGTGGCAAGCCACAACGCCTGAGAAGCGCGTGTAACGTCATCGATGCCTTCTGACGTGGATAAGGCGGTAATGATCTCCGCACCCAGGGATTGACGGGCATTCTCAGCATTGGGCTCGAGAGCCTTCTCCAGGGCTTGGAGCTTGCGGTAGGGCACCATGTCCCACCACTTCTCATCGCTCCGCTCGAAGAAGACAAGCCTTCTGAGTCCTTGCAGAATCCGAGACGACTGCGCTGCGTCGCTCTCGTACCCGTATCCCGCGCGCCTTTGTGCCTCAAGCAGTAACTCCGCTGGATGGTCGCTCTCCCTCGTTGGGACAGCCAAGCGCCGTGGCAACTTGCCGAGAGCTACGGCGCGATCCTCGACAGGACTAGCTACGAGGGCAATGTCCGCCTCCGCCAGCAGAAGCGCCGAGCGATCAACAACACTGCCAGCCGGTTGCCCCAGTGCGCCCACAGCCTGGAAGTAGGCAAGGTTTGCGACCACTAACGGATCATCACTTTGAAGAGCTTCAGCGATCTCTTCACATGTGCGGTCTCGGAAGAGTAGAAACGAAATGAGCGAGCGAATATCCCGCATCGTCAGATGGCGTCGCTGGCGAAGCCGTACGAGGTCGACCAAGCGGCGGAGTCGTTCTATAACCACAGGACCTGCAGTGCTGTCGCGCAACGTATCAACGTTGTGCTTGATGGGGCATCTTGCGCGGAAATCGCATGCCTGGCACTTCTCCCAGAATGGGCCGCTGACTACCGCATGCACCTGGCGACTGAAGATTGATTCGTAACCACCGGCTGTAACAGAGCGCCAGTTCAGGTTGACGAGCGCGATGGCTTGATCTTCCGAACGATAAGCCGCGTCATCCAGCTCCACCAATACGTCAACAAGCCGCGGGTATCGGTCACGGAAGCCGAGGACAAAGTCCCGCAACCGCCCCTCATTAATGGCTGCGACTCGCACCGAGCCATCTGAAGCACCCTGGGCCGCAAACGGCGCAAAGAAGGTGTGCAGAACCTCGTCACTGGCTTTGTCGTCTTCGTCCTGACTACCGTCGTACACAGTGATCACGTCTCGCGCCATGAAGCGCAGGCGGCCGCCGTTCGCCGACTGCTCAAGGCGCTTAGCACCGCGTTGCAACGCTTGCGACTCTACCTGTTGAATGAAAGCGGTCTTTCCGTCTCCAGCGTTGCCGGTGATCACCACCAACTGATGCCGGCCTTCGAGAATGGCGTCCGTTAACTCGGCATCGAGGCGGGTTTCCACGTAGGTCACTTCGGCAAGGTCATTCAGTCCTCTCGCGTTCTTATTCGTGAGACGGGCCTGGCTGGCAAGAGACAAGAATTCCCTGACAAATGGATTGACATTTGGTGGGCTTGCCGCCAGTAAGGCTGCTAGCCGAGATGGCAGTCCCACATGAACTTCCGATGCGGTGTTGGACACCACGACATCTATCGAGGCCAGTGCTGCTCGCATCTCCCTAGCGGATTGGAATCTCTGTTCGGATTCAGGAGCGCAGGCCTTGAGGAGGAACTCCGACATCTCCTCTGAGAGCTCTGGGCGCATCGACCTCGGATCGCGAGGTAATCGGTCATTACGCGGGTGGCCGTCTTCATAGGGATGGTCGCCACACAGCAGCTCGAAGAGGACGACCCCAGTGGCGAACAGGTCCGTACTCACGGTCCATCGCGTGTAGTTAGCATCAGGCGGTTGGTAAGGAGGCGTTCCTGAAACGGTCACTACTGGAGCGCCGGCTCTCGAGGCGATGTTGAAGTCAATCAGCACCACGCCTTGCTCGGTAAGCATTAGGTTTTGAGGTTTGATGTCACGGTGCACAACGCCTCGTTGCTGCAACGATTGGAGCTCGTTGAACTCGTCGGTCGTGAGATCTCGATTTGAGCCCGCCTCCTTTAGCTGGGCGATACGCTGCTCGTCAGGATGGATCGCTTCTAAAGCCCCGAGCAGATCGAGGACAACACGAACGGCTTCCTGCGGCCCGAGCTTTTTTGCGGTTCCTATGTAGTCCGATAGGGGCTGGCCGTCCACCAGCTCACTTACCAAATACCACTGCTTGGTCTGCGTCTGATCAGCCCAAATCACCTTCACCACATGAGGGTGGTTGATGGTCCTAAGCACTTGGGTTTCTCGCTGCAGCTTTTCGAAGCTCCCAGCGTTGAAAATCTTCAGGGCGAACTCCCGATCCTCGATGGCGTGATAGACGCGGTAGACGCTCGAGAATCCGCCTTCACCGAGTCGAGACCGAACCTCGAACTTTCCGTCTATAAGATCTCCAGGTTTGTACTCATTCTTGGGGCCGGTGGAAGGTGTCCGACCCTTACGGTTCAGAGACTCAAGTGCTTGAACAATCGCAGCCGTGTCTCCTGCTCGAGCGGCGGGATCAAACCTAAGCAGGTCGGGGAGTAGTTCCCAAAGGCCGGCTGGAGCTCCGTCGGGACGGTCCATCGAGGCGACTGAGTCTTTGTTTCCGCCGGCTAGGGATGGCGCGTGTCCAGCGAACAGCTCGTACGCGATACAACCAAGACCGAACAAATCCGTGCCAGGGCACGGAGGACCGAGGTCTGCGTCGGCAAGCTCAGGGGCTAAGTACGGCGCCACGGTCGGCGATACCGCATCGGACTCCCACACAGTCCCAGCTTCCGGCTTCAAGAGTTTGGCTAGGCCGAAGTGGGCGAGTTGCGCGGTCCCTCGGTCATCCAGCAAGACGTTTTGTGGTGCCACCTGTCGATGGATGACGCCATGCGAGTGAGCGTGCCGCAGACCGCGGGCGAGGCCGATTAGGATCTCGAGTCGCTCTTCAACGGCCAGTGGCGTTCCGTTCATCAACCTCTGCCGAAGGCTTCGCCCCTCGCTCGCATCGTTCACAAGAACGACACGTCCGATGTCGTCCGTGAAAACCGATCGGGCGGCTACCACATTTGGGTGGCTACCCATGGTCAGCAGCGCCTCTGCCTCACGGAAGAGTTGAGCCTTCCGGAGAGACTTCTGCTGTTCGGTGAGGAGGTATGGCGACAATGTAACGACACGAAGTAGGACTTCCGGGGCAGCTGGCATATCTCGATTTCGAGCTCGGTAGATCGTCTCGTCATCACTCTGCTCGAGCGCCTCGATGACGACATAGTCCCCAAATGTCAACTCCGGCTTGCGGGTGCGCCCGATCGACGCTATCGAGCGCGCGATTTCAGGGGCGAATTCCGCGATTGACCCCTTGCCCTGTCTGATGCTCTCGGGGCCCTGAAGAAAACTCATGCACGCTGCCATATCGAAGACTCGGTCGCCGCTCCCCTCCGCCAAATCAAGCCGAACGGCGGCGTCCGTAAGGACAACCATCGACTCGACTCGAACACGTGCCCAGGCCTGTTGGGCGTCGATGAGGTGTGATTTGAGAACCTTCGCCTTGCGTTCGATGAGCATCGTCGGCGCCTTGCGGGTTCTACCATTCACCGACCACTCGACCGCGTCCCCATAAATCGAGCCGCGCCAACCCTTGAGCTCGACCGCATACACTCCGTGCGGAGCCACAATCGCAACGTCGTACTCGAATCGCTGCCCACCACGCTCCTCTAAGACAAAGTTCGGAATAACGAAGTAGTCGGCGGGTAGCTGACCGACAAACTGGCGTACGGCGATTCGCTCGGAATCGTTCGCAGGGCCTTCCGCGCCGGCCACCTCTACGAGTCGAGCCACGCCTCGACCTTGCGGATCGCCTGTTCCTCATCGGCGTCAGCTTGCTCTCGCAATTGAAGGGCGCGTTCGGCGGCACTTACAAGTTCGAGAGGCAGTGCCGGCACCCGTTGGTCGGCAAGACCATCCGGATTTAGCGTGGGGATCGACGTGCCGTAGCTCGTCCGGAGCAGAGACCGCCGGCCAAGCTCTGATCGCAGAAATGCAAAGATGCGTGCCCTAGCCTCCGGGCTTACCGGGGAGATGCGCATAAGGTGGTCCGATGCTGCGTAGCCATCCAGGCGCCGACCGATCAGCGCCGGTCGCCCGAGTAGCCCGTACCTTTGTCCCGACCGCTGCACCACAATCTGCCCGGCGGTGACTAAAGCATTGGCGCGCTCTGCCTCCAGGGTCATCAGTCGGGTTCGGAACGGTGGCCTCACTTGATATACGTCAACGCCGGAAATGAACGGCACCCCTCGCTCAACAAATACCCGCTTGATCATGCCGGGGCGTGACACCGGACCGAGGTCCCCCAAATGGTCGCCGTCGGACAAGTTAGTCTGCGAGGCCCACCCGACATGATGAAAGGCATCTAGCCGCCGACCGGGGCGGACCTTTGTGATAACACCCTCGGCGCGTTGGTGTTCTTGCGTATAGGTGAAGTGGGGACCAAGCGAATCGAAATGGGCACTCGCCGCGTCGAGCAGCATTGCTGCTTCGGTCCGCGCTTCAGCAGCGGTGCACACGAGCCGATCGATGTTGTCCTCATCAGCGGAGTCCGGTGTTGGCACGGGGAGATCCGCGATGTGTCCCGGCTCAATGTGTTGGACGACACTTCCGTAGGTCTTCTGTCGGATCATCGCTAAGGCCTGACGCGACGATAAGAAGGCAAATAAATAGCCCTTCTTGATGTCACCGTCGTGGGGTACAGCCCGGATCACATCGTGGGAGAGGATGTGGCCGGCAATCTCGCGCCGCACAAAGGCGGTGCGCCCTATCGTGCCGGAGCACGAGATTAGCGTCCACCCCTCCAATATGCGTAGAGCGCTAGCCTGCTTCGTTCGCGCGCGGGATATCTGCAGCAGGCCCTGAAGATCTAGCAGGAGCATGTCCGAGCCCGTCAGATACGGAAGGCCCCGAGTTGGATCAGGTACGTACGTCCGAGCGAATCTTGATTCGCTGTAGATAGACGCAACCCGATCCAGTCGTCGTACCGGAGCGCCCAAGCCTCTAATTCGCGCTCGGACGGCCTGTCCACCTTCACGGAATGCACCCGCGTCAAGGCGCCGTTGCTCCTGGTCAAGCCAAGCGCTGCTCGCGATGACAGTGCTCACCCGCGAGCAGGCACGGGGCCAGGATTGGACTCAATCGATCCCGTGTCACGCCATCGGCGGTACCGTGAGGCTACGCTTGGTAGGTCATCGGCGGGCACCCGCATTCTGAGGGTCCGCATCTCCACGACCGACTCGCCGCCTCGTCGCACCTCGAGGGTTTCCGCCCGATTGGCGAATATTTCGAAGCCATCTGGATCCCTTCTGTATATCGTGTTGCCGCGTCGGTCGTGACCGACAAATTCAACAACAGCCATGAAGATCGGGTACTCGTCCTGCACGCCGGCGCGTACTTCGGCTGCGGGTCGCTTCTGAAGGAAGAGCAGAGATGCTTGGACGCCTACCTGCGGGAGAAATGCTTCAACCGGAAGATCGACCGAAGCGAGGATCCGGGAGTGCTGAAGAATCCAGTAGCGGATATATTCCGTGTCCGGATTTCCCAAAATGCCGTCGGGCAGCACAATACCCATCCTTCCACCCTCTCGGAGCCATTGCATGCAGCGCTCAATGAAAAGGATTTCGGGGGGCATCTTTGATTGCAAGTCGTCCTGGCGCATCGCAAAGCTGCCATCGGGTGTTTTATCCCAGCGATGGGCCAACTCGAAGTTCCGCAATATGTCCGGATCGTCGACGGGTATGTTGGCGCCGAACGGAGGGTTCGTTAGAACGATGTCAAACGTCTCGAATCCGACCAGCTCTGCTCCCTTGACGGCACCAGCGCTAAGGTCGGTGCGCGTCAAACTGAGGCTGTTGAAGCTGAATATGCTCCCGTGGCCATCATTGTTGATGAGCATGTTCATTCTCGCGGCTCGCTGGAGCTCAGGATCCAGATCGACGCCAACGAGACAGGAGCGCGCATAGGCAGCGGCTTCGCCAAGGACAGAGTCGGAATTGCGGAGTCGCCTCATTTCAACCTCGCCTGCAGCTGCACCAGCGAGTTCGGTGGCTCGGCTGTTCCTATAGCGGTCAAGACAAGCTACAAGGAACCGACCGCTGCCGCAGGCGGGATCCAGCACTCGCTCTTCCGGCTTCGGATCCAGCATCGCGACCATAGCCTCGACGACGTTGCGGGGAGTGAAGAACTGCCCTCGCTCCTTCTTCATCGTCATTGCAACCATTGCCTCGTAAGCCAAGCCCTTAACATCGACCTCGGCGTCAAGGAACTGGTAACGGGCTAGTTCGCTTGATACCCACGCAAGCTGTCGCGGCTCGAGCTCGACTTCGTCTGCCGGCTTGAAGATGTCGCGCAGGTCCCGGTCTCGCTTCACCTGCGCGAACAGCTCACGTATGCGCGTAGCGATGCGTTGCTGGCCCGCAGTGTCGTTGCGTTCCGTCACTCCGACCCAGAACTGGCGCTGATAAGTATTCCGTGCTCGGAGCTGACGCTCGTCATATATCTTGCAAAAAATGAGCTTGAGCATCTCCGCGAATGCGCGGTTGGCAGTCATCGATTGGTTTCCGTATAGGTAGTCGTGACACCTCAGAACCGTCTCTCGCAAGTCTTCAGCGACAGCGATGCGAGCTATTCTCCGATCGGGTCGATCGAGGTCATCCAATCTCTCGCCGGCTCCCGGGAAGTCCGATAGCTCAACGAAACGCGACTGTAGCGCCCCTTTCTTTTTCTGCAGGTAGGCGACGTCTCTGCCGTTTGTCCATAGTCCGAATTCGCACTCGCCGACGGCGTCCATAAGGTCCTCTAAAGATTCGAGACCTGAAACGCGGTCGGTCGGTTTCGTGCCTGGTCTCCGGATAGAAACAATGCGTTCGATTGGTGGATCCTTATCGACGCCCGTCCCATATACGACCAGTTCGGCGCGCTTCTTTCGATTCTTGCCATCCAGACTGACTGTGATAGTTACGTCGCGACCTATCGTCTCAAGGGGAAAGTGATACTCGCCGGCCAGCACTCGGATCATGCGTTGGACAATCAGCTCAAGATCCGATGCCTTGCGCTCGGCACCCGTGAGTAGGTCGGCGAGGGTATCTTCCTCCGGCTCCGGAGCTGGAGTCTCTTCGCCAGTGACGTCAAGCATCGCTGGTCCTCACGGGCTCACCAAAACAACGGGTGAGCACCTAAGCCGCAGCGCTAACGGCGTCGATTGGACGATTTCTTCCAGGTCGCCAGCGCGTTCTGAGCATTCTTACCGCCTGGGCCGTACCCCATAGCGCGGAGAAATTCAGGGACACCTCCGAACTCGACCAAGATGACCGCTGACTCAGCCCTCTTGTCATGACCCGATAGGAAGAAAGAGCCCACTGGCGTCGCGCCACCGCAGCCGCACCAGCATTCTCCAGTCGGAAGCACTCTGCCTTGCGCTTCAGCTTTGAGTTTAGGCATCCTTGGTTGCCGTCCAAGGCTAACATCCTTGGAGCCAATCCGCCGACCGGCGGCCTCATGCCTCCGATCCTGGTTGGCGTCGCCAGCGCCGACCGCGGCGCCTCCCAAGGCGGGTCTGGCGCCGAGCGAGCTCGCGTTCGCGTTTGGCCTCCGCGCGATCTCCCCTCATAAGGTGGCGACGCAAGGCAATGAACACTCTCCGCCCGAACAACCGACGGGCGTGGCGTTCGGTGATCCCGAGCTCCTCGCCAATATCCTCAAAAGCGAGGCCGAGCCTGCGGAGACGGTGGACCGAAATGAGACGGTAGAGCGGTATGTTCGCGGCTGGCCTCGCTCGGAGCTCGCCGACAAGCGCCAGTTCACGTCTCGACCACTGTTTGGCGGGACTCAGGATGGCATCAACCAACTCCCACGAACCCTCTACTTGGCTTCTAGTGAAGGTACGCCGGGGTGGCCATCCTCGCCGCGGCTCCGGAAGTTCCACTAGATCACGCTCGGCCACGTAGTAGGCACCGTGCGGTCCACGGACGGCGCGTAAGCGGCCGTCGCGCACTCGAATGCGCAGCGTCTCGACGTGACATCCGAGTCGGCGCGCCGCTTCGTCGAGCCTGACCATCTCGATCGCCTTCGAGTCCGCTTCGTTCATGTATCCAGATTCAAGGTAATTCGGACGTGTCTCATTGGGGATTTTATTTATAGAGGCTAATTCGCCAGAAGCGGTGCGGACTTGGCCAAATGGCCTAGCTCGTCTGGGAGAGACCGCGCCGCATTGGCGATCGCGCTTCAGGTTTGCTTTCGATAGTCATCGAGGAGGAACGGGATGCCGAATTCGATCTTCATGGCCTTGGCGTTGGCCGCGCCACGACTCAGTGCCGGCGGTGCCTCACAACAGCAAGTCGATCAACGGGTGGACCAGTTGATGAGGCTCATCAGCGCAATCCAGGCGGCGCTTGACGGCCTGGTAATCCTCCTGGGACACGTGGTTGTCGTTGTGGCCCACGTGATAGTGGCCGCCGTGGTCCCAATCGCAATCGTCTGGCTACTCGTCAAGACCGCAGTACCACGGCTCCATCGCCAACTGGGCCTGTCTCGACTCACTTCGGTGCGCATCGTGCCGCCCGTGGAGGGTGAATACAACTCGGCGAGCTGGGTGGCACTCTTCAGGATGCTCCATGCAATTTCGGCGCCATGGTGGAAGCGCGCTCTGTTCGGCCAGGCCTGGCTCGTGTTTGAACTCGAGGCTCGCGAGGGACACGTTATCGCCCGCTGCTGGTTTCCGACCCAGGCCCGCAGCCTCGTGGCGGCCGCGATCCGCAGCGCACTCCCGGGCGCCAACGTCGCACCCATCGACGATGGCCCTGCACTAGATCGACCTGCGGCCGCTCGGGCTCGGCTCCGCTTGTGGCGTGAGGATCTCTTCCCGCTCGGCGCATCCCACACGGATGCAGTTGCGACCGCGGTTGATGCACTCACCGAGGCTGGCGACGGAGTTATCCAGGTCGCGATGGCGCCGGACACCGGGTGGGAGGCCCGTGCGGCCAAGCGACTTGATCAGCTGTCCGGCATCGACTCACACGAGAGCATCTTGTGGAAGCTCCTTCGCCTCCCACTGGAACTTTTCGACTTCTGGTTTCCTCACCCCACGCTCACTTCGATACCTACGCTGCCGTCGCGGACTGCTACTCCGCTCCCGCCGACGGATAAAGCTTTCCAGGCCTGCTGGCGGATCGAGGTGCGACTCTGCTGTTGGGCGTCGCGCAGAGCGTCGGCCGTTAGCTCGTTGCGCCCGATCGCGTCGGCGTTTCAGGCGCTAGACGGCGAGAACCGGCTTCGCGTCGCGAAAGTTTGGTGGCCGCTCGGTTTCGATAGCGCGCTAACTAAGCGCCTCGGACCCGGGCACACCTCGATGGTGCTGTCACCTGGAGAAGCGGTACAGCTGTTCCACCTGCCGCTGGCTGGCGTGTCGATGGACTCGGCGCGTGTCCGCGTGATGCCGCGACGCCCGTCCCTAGTCGCGGGCGAGGGCAGCGTCTTGTGCCGGCTGGACGACGATCGCAGTGCTGTCGTGAAGATTAGCCAGGCCGACCGGCGTCACCACCTGCACGCTGTCGGTCCGACTGGTGCGGGCAAGAGCACGCTTCTGCTCAACCTCGCGCTACAGGACATCGCGGCCGGTATCGGCGTCGGCATTATCGATCCCAAGGGCGACCTCATCCGCGACCTGCTCGAGCGCATCCCGGCCCACCACGCGAACCGCGTCATCCTGCTCGATCCTTCGACCCGCGAGCGCCCGGTCGGGCTCAACGTCCTTGAGTGCGACGACCCGAGTCAGCGCGAGCTCGTCACCGACGGCGTAGTCACGATCTTTCGCAAGAACTTCGAGCACTTCTGGGGGCCGCGCACTGACGACGTGCTTCGCGCGGCGCTCCTTACCCTCCTTCGCCATCCGGGCGCGACTCTGACGGAGGTGCCGCTTCTGCTGCTCAACCAACGCGTTCGGGCTCGTCTGACCAAGAACCTCGGCGACCCGGTCGGCCTTAAGCCGTTCTGGCAAGAGTACGAGGCGCAGACGGAGGGGCAGCGACTGCAGATGGTCGGCCCGGTTCTAAACAAGCTGCGAACCTTCCTGATGCGGCCGACTGTGCGCAACGTCCTGGGCCAGAGTCGGTCGACCATCGACCTGCGCGAGGTGATCGACGGCGGCGGGATCTTGCTCGTAAACCTCGCAAAAGGCGCGCTCGGCGAGGAAACGAGCCGCCTCGTGGGTTCCTTCGTGATGTCGCGCCTCTGGCAGGCGGCGCTCGCGCGCGCAAGCCGCCCGAAAGCGTGGCGCCCGGACTTCAACCTCTATCTCGACGAATTCCACAACTACCTCCACTTGCCCCAATCGATCGACGATGTGCTCGCTGAGGCGCGGGCTTACCGGCTCAATCTGACGCTAGCCAACCAGCATCTGGCTCAGCTGCACGAGTCCACCCGACAGGCGGTTGCCTCCAACGCGCGAACGCGCATCGTTTTCCAGTGCGGGCCGGATGATGCGCGCCAGGTGGCCCGCGACTTCGAGCCGCTCTCTATCCACCAGCTCCAGTCCCTGGATCGCTTTCAGATCGCAGTACGGCTCAGCGTGGACGGCCACACCCAACCGCCGTTCACAGGTACGACGTTGCCGGCGCCGGCGGGTTTGGGTGAGGAACACGCGGCCGCAGTGGCTACCGCGAGCTCGGCCCGCTACGGGCGGCCAGTGGTTGAGGTTGAGGCCGAGATCATTGCGCGCCTTGGCCGGTTCGGAGCCGCCGGCGGCTTCAGGGAGATCGCATGAACACGGCAGCGATCCCTGCGCGCAACTCTTCGCGCCGCGAACTCCAGCCAGCTTCGCGCCGCCATTCGCGCCGTGGCGCGAACCCCTTGCCAAGTTCCAGCTGGCCGATTCCGTCCCCGGGACTGTCTCCCCTATCCGCATCGTCTACGAGAACCATTCGAACCGTCGAGCTGCAACTTGCTGACTCTCCATTGAGGTCGACGTCCGACTACACGCCGACACCGCGCGACATGGCGATGCTGATGGCTCTCGATTCCTATCGCTACCTCGACCGCGGCCAACTCCAGGCGCTCTTCTTCTCCGGTTCGCGAAGCTGCCAGTACCGACTCCGCTGGCTCGTCGGGCATGGACTCGTGCATACGTGGCGCGTCGTCATGCGACCCGGACGCGTGTGCCGATTCTCGATCTACCTACTCTCGCGGCGGGGGGCGGTCGCACTGGCAGAGTGGCTTGACGAGGACCCGCGGCCATACCTCCGGCGAGCGGAGCACGCACTCGAGCGACGCTTTCACCTTGTCCACCAACTCGAGGCCAACCAGTTCTTCGTCGACCTTGCCTTCGCCGCACGCGAGCTGCCCGGCCACGGCCTCTACCACTGGGTCGGCGAGCACGGTGTTCAGGACGCGTACGCGGAAGGCGACGAACGCGGACCAATCCCGGACGGATGGGGTCGGTTGCTCGCGCCCGACCGGGAGGTGTTGATCCACCTCGAGTGGGATCGCGGCACTGAGCAACCACGTCGCCTTCGCGCCAAGCTCCATGCGTACACGTCCTACTTCTCCGACCGCGCCGGCGCGTCCGCTAACCAAGTTCTGTTCGTTGCACCGACCGAGCAGCGGGAGCGACAGATCGGCGGCCTGTTGCCGGACCACGTCGACACCGACCGCGAAACCTGCAGATTGTGGACGACGACGACCGCCTTCATCGCTGCCGCCGGGCCGCTCGGAGCTGTGTGGGCCGGCAATGGCTCTGGTCGGAGGGTCTCCGTGCTGGACATGGCAGGCCTTCCTAGGTCGGACCGACACGTTGAAGACGCTGTCGGCAAGCCAGCGTGGTGGCTGCGGCGCCCGGGCGGAGGCGGGGGCTCGTGAGCCGGCAGGGGTCAGAATCTGACCCCCTAACCGACTTCGCGAGCTCACCGAGTGAGCCTGGTCTGAGGTCACTCGCGGACCACCTGAGGGGGCCGGAGTCCGGCCCCCTCCCGCAGCCGACCCTGGATCGAAGGGTAGCCGGCGCGGCTAATCCGAACGCCTTCGAGGTTGGGCCTGCGGGACTTGTAGTTGTGCTGTCATCGCACGCAGTCAAGAAAGCGTGTGCCGAGCGAGGGTGGAGCCTATCGGAGCTTGCTCGGCGCGCCGGGATTTCACGACCAACATTGGCGAGCGCGTTGCGCGGCCAGCCGGTGCGATCGCGGACAGCTTGGAAGGTTGCCAGGGCGCTTGAGCAAGGCGCTCCGACCCAACTCGGTCAACTGCTCAAGGTGGCTTGAAGTTGGAGGAAGGACGGGCCATCGGCGCGCGGGATCTGATCCTCGCGGTCTTCCGGCTCGCCGTTGCGGACTCCCTGGGCGTGTGGTACGGCCACGACGAACCCGCGCCGGTGAAGCGGACGAAGGGAGGGCTCAACGTCGAGGCTGGCGAATTCCTTCGCAGTCCCTGGGCGGCCTACTTGGCCGACCTCGTTGGCCTTCAGGCCAAGGCCATCTGGGGTGACACCGTTCGACTGCAGCTCGCCGACCCGCAATTGAGTCTGGCAGCTTAGCCGGCGGCGGCCGACTGATAGAGGAGAACAATCCAGGCGGCCCTCCAGCAGTTCAGACCTAATGAGGCTGTCCATCGCCGTGGGAACAAATGTACGATATGCCTGGGTACTCATTCACCGATAAACGCGCCCACCTGGTCGGTTAGGGGCTGTTACCAGAAGCTGAATACGTGGTAGACGATGCCTAAACCTAGGAAGTTTGTCTCAGGGCCGTGGACCATGGTCGCGGACCCACCGCCGTGCGACCCGGGTAACCCGCGTCGCGCTTTCGCATACTGTGAGAAGGCGAGGCGCGGGCAGCGCTGTTCGTGCCAGTTCGAGTTGGCCGCGATCGCCGAAGACCTTGAAGAACTCGGCCTCGGCGAATTCAGCACCGAGTTCGAGAACGAGCTCGACGCGGAGTCACTTGCGGACCTGACAGCAGATCTTCTACGTCAGATTCGGGGCTCGCAGGACAGTTCAGCTCAGCGCCTTCGAGAGGAGCTGGTGCTACTTCAACAGTTGGCTCGTGTGGGGTCGGGCGTGAAGCCCGTCGACGAGGACTAGATGATCGACTACGACAACGACGACGAATTGGCCGACGCAGTCCAGCGCGGCGACATCGTGGCCCAGGAGGCGTTTTTCAACCGGTTCCAGACGCCGCTAATCAAGTTCGCGATGAGCAAACACTTTTCCAACGAGGATGCCGAGGATCTCGCACAGGAGTCCTTGGAGACAGGGTTCAGGACTATCGCCTCATTCCGCCGCGGCGAGGTCCTCGTGCGGTG